>DAOWKS010000051.1 GCA_030643665.1 bacterium | reverse complement strand
TAATTACAATAATTTTAGGCCAATAATTTAAAAATGCTTGTTCGTGCTCGCAGGCTTCAATTATTAGATATTTTGATTTACCCATTTTGAAATTGCTGTTACTAAATTCTTTAAGCTTGGTTCCGACAATTACTGTTGGATCTAATCCGGCTTTAATTAAAATTAAGGAGAGCATTGCCGTGGTGGTGCTTTTTCCATGAGTGCCGGAAACAGCAATTGTAAAATATTTTTTACTTAGTTTTCCCAAAGCTTCTGGATAAGATAGACATTCAATCCCTAATTTTTTTGCTTCTTTTAATTCCGGATTATTTTTTTTTACTGCCGGGCTGTAAATTACCAAATTTGCGTCTTGAGGCACATTTTTCGCATATTGACCGATATAAATTTTAATTCCTTGTTTTTTTAATTTTTCGGTAATTTCAGAAGACGCTGAATCAGAGCCGGAAATTTTATGGCCATTTACTAAATAATATTGGACTAAAGCGGAAATACCAATTCCGCCAATGCCGATGAAATAAATTTTCATTTTAATGATATTGATTCTAATATAGTATATTTAGGGCCCCCATGTTTTAATTCGCTTTCCATTACTTCAATTGAATTCACATTAAAAAATAAGAAAATCTCTTCATTTATTTTTGGTCTTTCTTCTGATTCCATTCTTCTCCATTCCCAGGTCTTAATTCTGCCTAAAGTAATATGCGGTCTAAAATCTCTTCCTGCCCCAGTCCCGCTTTCAGCGGGACGGTGCGGGGTAAAATTTTCTAAGAGGTTTTTTTCTAAATCAGTTTGTAGTTTAGCGAATTTTTCTGATTTTTCACCTTCTGCCCAGACCATTCTTGGAGGTATTTTTTTAGGAGGAGCATAGCAAATTCTATTCAGATTTATAGAAAATGATTGATTTCTGGAGACAACTTCTTTAGTAATATCACAGATTTTTACAAGCTCTTCATTGTTTAGATAACCCAAGAAAACTAAAGTAATATGAAGATTTTCTTTTTGTGTCCATTTAATAGGCAAATCAGGCCATTTCTCCTGATAGCGAGAAAGCTCTTTTTTTATATCTTCCTGCAAGTTTATAGCAATAAAAATTCTTTTTCTCATTAATTTCAGCATAGCAAAATCTTGACTTTATTTCAAGAAACTATTATGATAAAAAAACAGTTATTTAAAAACTGGAGATGGGAAAAATGAGTAAAATAGAAGATGGTGATAAAAAAAGATGTTGTCCAGAATGCGGGTCAATAAATTTAGTAATTAATTATGCAAAAGCAGAAATTTACTGCGCTGATTGCGGAATGGTAATTGCCGAAAATATAGTTGACCTTGGTCCAGAATGGCGCGCTTTTGATTCGGAACAAAAGTCCAAACGAGCGAGGACGGGCGCGTCAATGACATACCGAATACACGATAAAGGATTGAGTACGCCTACGGCTGTCAATAAAATACCAGGACTTCATCTTCCGAGAGCCTGGCAAGTTCATACAACAAACGCGAAAGAAAGAACATTTATCTTCGCTCTTACTGAAATAGACCGGATGGCATCTGCGTTTAGATTACCAATGAATATTAGAGAGGCAGCGTCTATGCTATACCGTAAAGCGATGAAGAAGCGGCTAATCAACGGGCGAAGCGTAGAAAGTATAACTTCTGCTCTCCTATATATTAGTTGCAGACAGTATAATGTGCCGCGAACGCTGGAAGAGATTACAAAAGTATCAAAAGTAGGGCAAAAGGAAATAAGCCGGGTGTATCGCTATTTTTTACGTGAGATGAATTTGAAAGTTGCGCCTGCCTCTCCTGTTGATTTCGTGCCGCGTTTTTGTTCCTTGCTTAATCTGGGTAGTGAAATAAGGTCAAAAGCAGAAGAGATAGCAAAGAAGGCAAAGGAAGCGGAACTGACCAACGGTCGAGGCCCGATAGGAATAGCCGCAGCCGCTATTTATATCGCTGCGATGATAAGCGGTAAGCATTGCACGCAGAACGAGGTATCTGATGTTGCGGGTGTGTCCGTGGCCACAATAGGAGCTAGATATAAAGAATTGTCAGAAGAATTAGTGATAGAAGAATTAAATATATTTCTGTGACAATATTCTGGACAAAAAATTTAAAGGGGATTTTATCCCTGTTTTTTTTGACAAAATTATTTTTTTATTGTAATATATTAAAAATAGTCCTTTGTAAAAAAAGGCGGATAAAAAAGAAAAAAAGAGGTGAAAAAAGAAATGGAAACAGAATTTATTGATGAGTTAATAAAAGGAGAGTTTCCTTTAAACGACTCTCTACTGCAAGAGCAAGTTAAAAGGGTAATCGCGGAAACAATTAAATTTTTTGAAAACCCAGTCGCTCGGTGCCAACAAAATGAACTAAATAAAACAAGGAATGAAATAGAAAAAACTTTAGAAAGAATAAAAGAGAACTTTGACAACAACAATGTAAGAGATGAAAAGGAAAAAAAAGAATTCGGACAAAAAATTTTAACTTTATTAATAGAGCTGTCAGCTCTGTCAGTGAAAAAGGATTTTACCGATTCTGTTCCTTCTATTAATTCATCTATATTAAGAATTATTTTAGAGAGTAGATCTAAAAAAGCATTGAGAGAAATACTATACAATAGAATTGACAGAATTGACGGGTTTGGCATAAAGAACAAGATTGAAGAATTTTACAGAAGTTGCTATAGAATTTTTCAGATAATCAAAATTACCTCTTTATATCCCAATTTATTTCTTTCAGAAATACTTGGAGAGAAAAATTTAAGGATATTGAAGGAAATAATAAATGAAAAAGGAGAGTACCGACAACCGATTACAGAAGATTACATAAAGAAGATTGAATCAAAAATAGCAAAAAAGATATAAGGGATTTATTCCCTTTTTTTATTTCTAATGATAGAATAGAGATAATGAAAGAAGCGTATCTTTACAATAAATTATCAGACAAAAGAGTTCAATGTCAAAATTGCGCTCATTATTGTGTTATTGAAAACGGTCAAAGAGGGATTTGCGGAGTAAGAGAAAACATTAACGGAAAATTATACGCTTTAAATTATGGCAAGGCAATTGCCTGCAATATTGATCCCATTGAGAAAAAACCGTTATTTCATTTTTTGCCGGGAACGCAATCATTATCTATTGCCACGGTCGGCTGTAATTTTAGATGCGCTAATTGCCAAAATTGGGAAATATCTCAGGCGCCAAAACCAAAAAAAGAAATTTTAGGAGAAAATTTGCTGCCCGAAGAAATTGTTAAAATGGCTAAAGAGAATAATTTACCTTCCATTTCCTACACTTATACGGAACCGACAATTTTTTCAGAATATGCTTTAGATACAATGAAATTAGCCCAAAAACAAGGTATAAAAAATGTCTGGGTGAGTAATGGATTTTGGTCAAAAGAATTATTTGATTTAATCTCTCCTTTTTTAGACGCAGTGAATATTGATTTAAAGAGTTTTTCCGATAGTTTTTATATTAAATACTGCGGCGGCCGTTTACAGCCGGTTTTAGATACCTTAAAACGAATAAACAACACAAAAATCTGGCTTGAAATAACAACTTTGGTAATTCCTACATTAACAGATTCCAGGGAAATGTTTGAAAATATCGCCAATTTTATTAAAAAAGAACTTGGTGCTACAGAGACACCTTGGCATATTTCTCGCTTCTCAGGGGCAATTTCCTGGAAATTACAACATTTGCCAGATACGCCTATTGAAACCCTTAAAATGGCAGAGCAAATCGGCAAGAAAGCCGGGTTGAAATATATTTATCTCAATAATATTCTATGATTAAATTTGCTTGTTTTTCTCCTCATCCGCCTCTTTTATTGCCGGATGTCGGTTCGCCAAAGGATAGAAAAAAAGTTAAAAAAACAATCGCCAGTTTGGAATTTTTGGGAAAGAAATTAAAGGAAACTAATCCTGACACTATTATTATTTCCTCGCCCCATCCTGACTGGGGTTTTAATGTGCCGCTGCATTTTTTGGCTCCAAATTTCAAGGACGAGATTAAAACCTTCCTGACTGATTTAGAGTCTCCTGCTACTTGGTTTGAGAAAGGTAAAAAAACCTATTTAGAATTAGATGAAGAGAAGGATTATGTCCTGATTGCCTCCGGAGATATGTCTCACTGCTTAAAAGAAGATGGACCTTATGGTCTTCATTCTGACGGACCGAAATTTGACAAAGCATTGATTGAATACTTAAAGAAAAAAGACATTAAAAATTTTTTAAAATTAGATGAAATGTATCCGGAAGCCGGCGAATGCGGCTTGCGTTCATTTTGCTTTATTTTGGGAATTTTAGACGCATCTGAAATTGGCTGGCAGCCGGAAATACTATCTTATGAATCCCCCTTCGGCGTCGGCTACTTAGTCGTAAATTTCAAATTAGGATAATTTCGTTTGACAAAGATAACAAAAATTGCTATTTTCAATAATGCTCGACGGTGTAAGTGCATGCTACCTAACCAGGTAGAGGTGGAGGATTATTCCTCCTCGGGCATCCATCTCTTTATAGCAAACTTTGGTTTGATATATCAAATCTATGATTTGTTATAGAGGCCGTGTAATAGAGTAATTGGTCAGCATCCCTGATTTGTAATCATGGGAACGCGGGTTCAATTCCCGCCACGGCCGTGCAGTATTTTTTTGTAGTTGTTTTAAAATCGAATTTAAAAGGGTACGTAGCTCAGTAGGAGGCCAGAGCCACCGATTTTCAATCGGCACAGCGCCGGTTCGAATCCGGCCGTACCCATTAGGGAGGAATTATTAAATTTTCCTCTTTTTTATTTGATAGAATAATAGTAAAATGAACTATCCCGCCGCAAGGGGCGGGGTATTATCGCCGCCAAAATAAAATAATTATGAAATTTGTTTTAAAAAGACCATTTAAGGACAACGTTTATAATTTAATTAGAAGGATTGGTTATCGTTTTTTGAAAAAAAACGAGGAAGAATCAGAGTATAACCTCATCAGGCCTCTTGAAAGAGGCGGTTTTCCAAGGTTTCATATTTATCTAAAGGTTGATTCAAAAACACAAAATTTAATTTTTAATTTACATTTGGACCAAAAAAGACCAATATATAAAGGCGCTCCTGCTCACAGCGGTGAATATGAGGGAGAAATCATAGAAACCGAGGCAGAAAGAATTAAGAAAATTCTTCAAGAATAAAATTTTACGAACTCTTTAATTTCTCTTTAAAGTAGTATGCAAAATTCAAATTATAAAAATATAATTTTTAATATAATATTTGTTTTAGTTTGTTTAATATCGGTTTGTTTATTTTGGGAAAAAAATGTTTTACTTACTGTTATTTTAATTATAATTTTTTTTATAGGATTATATAAATGGAAAACCAAAGAAGTAATTATTCTGTTTATTATATATGGAATTTTTGGAGCAATAACAGAGGCAACAGCAATTTATTTTGGTGTTTGGACTTATACTCTTCCTAATTTTATTGGAATACCTTTCTGGTTGCCTGTATTATGGGGAGATGCCGCGGTACTTATCTATCAAAGCGGTATAGAAATTAAAAAATTAATATGAATCCATATATTCTACTTGTAAAAGAGGCAGTAGAAAATTACATAAAAGACGGAAAAATTATTTTATTGCCAAAAGATTTACCTGAAGAATTAGAAAAAAAAGCTGGAGTTTTTATTACAATTATAAAAAATAATCAACTGCGAGGTTGTATTGGCACTTATTTGCCAACCAAAGAAAATATTGCCCAAGAAATTATACATAATGCTATTGCCGCGGCTACCCAAGATTACAGATTTTGGCCAATTCAAAAACAAGAACTTCCTGAACTTTCTTATACTGTTTATGTTTTGAGTAAACCAGAAATAATAAAAAGCATTAAAGAATTAAATCCAAAGAAATATGGTATAATTGTAAAAAATGGTCCAAAATCCGGTCTTTTACTGCCTGATTTAGAAGGTATAGAAACAGTTGAGAAACAAATTTTAATCGCCTGCCAAAAAGCCGAAATTGAGCCAGACAAAGAAAAAATTTTAATTTATAAATTTAGCGTAGAAAAGCATTAATAATATGAAGATAGATTTACATTGTCATAGTTATTATTCCAGAGACGGGATTTCTTCGCCAAAAAAACTAATCAAAACAGCCCTTAAAAAGGGTCTGGACGGCATTGCTTTAACTGACCACGATACCACTAAGGGTTGGCCAGCGGCAATTAAAGCAGCTAAAAAACTCGGCGCTGTTTTAATTTTAGGAGAGGAAATAAAAACCAAACAAGGAGATATTTTAGGAATTTTTTTAAGAAAAGAAATTAATGGAAAAGGAAAAGATGCTGGTTTGGTTATCGCTGAGATAAAGAAACAACAAGGAATAGTTGTCATCCCCCATCCTTTTCATTTTCATGAAAAATTTAGGGATGATTTAGAAAAATATGTAGATTTGATAGATGGAATAGAGGTTTTTAATGCTCGTTTACCATTTAAATCAGCTGATGAAAAGGCCTTAAAATTTGCCAGAAAATATAATTTAGCAATAACAGCTGGCAGTGACGCTCATTGCTATAAAGCAATTGGTTATGCTTATACTGAAGCTAAGGCAAAAAATTTAGAAGAATTTAAAAAAGCAATTTTAAAAAAGAAAACAAAAACAGAGGGTAAAAAAGCACCTCTGTTTTATTTAATTTTTCCTCTTTTGGCAAAATTAGGTCTAATTGGCAGACCTCCTAAAATAGTTTAGATTTAATTACGAAGTAATCAAGGTTCTGACGAAGTCAGGTTCTTATCGCAGAGTTTATCCTTTGAAGAGCAGTAAGATTAGTTAGAATTGCTATTATTATTAAAATATAAACCATCCAGCTAAAATTAAATACTCCTAAAATTAAACAAACTAAAAGTAAAATTATCCTTTCGCCTCTTGATAAAAGTCCGCCTTTTAATTCCTGACTAACTAAATCTTTTTCTTTTACTGCGGCTTTAGCATAAGTGGTAATTATTGAACCAAATAAAATTAAAAAAATCCAGACATAACTTGGAACTAAAATTTTTGGCAAAGGTAAAAACAGCATTCCAAATAGTAAAATTGCTTCTACATAACGGTCAGCAATTGTGTCTAAATAAGCTCCGATTTTGGTAGCAATATTTTTGTATCTGGCTACGGCGCCGTCAACAAAATCCAAAAACCCGGCAATTATAAAAAAAACAATAGCCAATATTAAATTCTGTTTTATTAGAAAATATAAACAAACAAAAGCAAAAAAAACAGAAATCAAAGTCCATTGATTCGGAGTAACGGGTAAAAAACCAAAAATTTTACCTACACTTTTTTCCAATCTTTTAAATAAGTTCCTGTGTAAATCCAACATATCTTTTTACTGTCTTTTATTTTTTATATTATAACTTAATTTTTTTAAAAAAGAAGAGGATAAAATTATCCCCTGAATTTATTTAGTCCTAATTTGTTGCCGCATTTCTCGCAAAAATGAACTTCTACCAAGAGATTGTTTATGTTCAGCCAGGTATGATACGTTTTATACATATTTTTTCCGCACTTATCGCAGATAAAAATTTTGTATTTTGGTTTGGCTTTAGTATCCCATTTTTTGGCTATCTCTTTGCATATTTGGATAAAATTTTCTCCGAAATCCAGTCCAAAAGTTTTCCGATTAACCGGTAAACGCGGTTTGGTTATCTGAATCTTCCCGGATTCAAATTTTTTCCGGCATTTTTGGCAAAAATGAACAGGCGTTTTATAGCCGCCAGCATCAAGCCAGTAATAATATGCCTTGCGCATATATTTTTGGCAATTGGCGCATCTAAATCCCCGATACTCTGGCTTCTCGTTAATGTCCCAGGTTTCAACAATTCTTAATAATGTCTTGGTTTTTGTATCCATTTTTTTTTACCTCAACTGGCTATTTATTGTTTTCTTTTTTCCGTAAATAATCAATAAAATTATTCCCATAGCCGCCACCACAGAAATAAAAATAAATGACACCTCAATATTTATTTTATCTATTAAGATTCCAGTAAGCAGAGGACCAATAATTCTGCCTGTATACTGACTGGTGTCACTGATAGACATTCCGGTTGCTCTTATATTCTCGCCAAGATTTTTTGAAACAAAAGACCTGGTTATATTTAATCCACCGGCCCTTCCTATGGTAAAAACACCAAGAAGTAAAGCAATGCCTATTAAATTATGAACAAAAACTGTAAAGAAGATTGAAATTCCAACTAAAAATGTTGTTAAAATCAAAGAATAAATTTTATTCATTCTTTCAAGTTTTTTTCCAAGAAAAAGCAGTCCAAATATACTTATCAAAGAACCTATTCCTATAATTAGTCCAACTTCTGAGATATCAAAACCAATTTTTGTGGCAAAGAGAGGAATAGATAATTCTATCATTGATTGAAATAATCCTGTCAAAAAACTTCCAACAATTAAAAAAATGATAAAATCAAATTTTTTCTCTCCAAGTTGAGAAAAAAGCTGTTTTAAACTCGGTTTTTTAATTTTTTGCTGGGTGGTATTTTCTTTTCTTAAAAGAAAGGAGCTTAGAATTAATCCTAAAATTCCCAAGCCGGTCCAAGTATAAAAAGCTGTTTCAATGCCGTATCTTAAAGTTAAAAATCCGCCAACAATAGGTCCAAAAACAACACCCAATTGATATACGCTTTCTAATTTAAATAAGGACTCTGTTTTCCTTTTGAAAAAGATTGTAATTAGAGCATTTATAGAAGAATAATAAAAATTTCCCAGTATTCCGATGATAAAAAACATTAAGGCAAAGAAAAATATGGACTTTGAAAATGTGAAAGATATTACCACTAATGGCAGAATAAAAAAAACTAAAAACAATGCTTTTGTTTTTCCTATTTTATCCGAAGCCCAGCCGCAAGGCATTGCCAAGAATTTTGACGCGGCATAAATAGAATAAATAACGCCTATTTGAGAAGCGCTGGCAATAGTAGCGAAATAGGAAGGCAATATTCTTGAAACTAAATTAAAACCTCCTGACCAGAGGAAGTGAAGTAGATAAAGAATGTTTTTTATATTTCTCATAATCTAAAAAATCAAAAAATAACAAAAATCTATTGTTTTTTTTATTTTGATAGCAATTTTAGAAACTATACTTTTTGAAGTAGTTCTTGGTAGAAATTTTTTGTTTTTTCCAGTTCCTTAATACCCTCTTGGGTTGTGCTGTACGCTTTTTTCCCTTTATACCTCTCGGTTTTGATATATCCCTGCCTTCTTAAGCGGTACAAAACTCTTTTTACCAAAAGATTGCCCGGTAAAAATCCGAATTTTTCAAAAATCAATCTTTTCACATCTTCATCGCAAATTTCTTCTTCTTTTCCCAAAGATAAAACATAAATCCACAAGTTGCCTTCGGTATTTAATTTTTTAAATCTTTGAAACGGCAGCATAATTTTTATCTTTCTCTTTGTGCTTTAATAAATTCCTCGACCATTTCTCTGGCTTTTTCATCAACAAATTGTTCCGGCGGATGTTTCATAAAATAAGCTGACGGAGAAATCAAAACGCCAGAGATTTTTCTGTCTAAAGCCAGTTTTATCAATCTTATTATATCAATAACACAGCCGGCAGAATTTGGCGAGTCCTCAACCGAGAGCCGAAGTTCAAGTTCAATCGGAATATTGCCGAACTTTCTGCCTTCAATCCGGATAAAGCAAAGCTTATTGTCTTTCAGAAATGGAACATAATCAGAGGGGCCAATATGGAGATTATCATAACTAAGGCGTTTTGATAATTGTGATTCAACGCTTTCGGTTTTGGAGATTTTTTTTGATTTAAGGCGAGCCCGGGACAGCATATTCATAAAATCAGTGTTGCCGCCGACATTTAATTGGTAACTCCGGTCAATTTTAACTCCTCTTTGGCAGAAAAGATGGCTTAAAGTGCGATGAACGATTGTTGCTCCAACCTGGGATTTAATATCGTCTCCAATACAAGGCAGCTTTTTGTTTTCAAATTTCTCAGCCCAATTTTTTTCTGAAACAATAAAAACCGGCATACAATTGATAAAAGCGCAGTCGGCCTCAAGCGCGGCCTTGGCGTAAAATTCACTGGCTTTTTGAGAGCCAACCGGCATATAATTTATTAGAATTTCGGCGCCTGATTTTTTCAGTTCTTTTGCCACATCTATTGGTTTTTCTTTAGAAACAACAAATCTTTTTTCTTCCGGATATTCTTCCATATGAGCAGCCACTCCGTCCAAAATAGGCCCCATTTTCACTTTTACTCCTGTTTTGGGTATGTCTTTATGAAAAATCTTGGTACAATTAGGCAAAGCAAAGATTGCTTCTGATAAGTCCTGATTAACTTTTCTTTTATCAATATCAAAACCAGCAACTAATTTTATGTCTGAAATTTTATACTTGCCTATTACATTGTGCATTAAGCCGGGCACTAATTCATCATCACTGGTCACATTTTTGTAATAATAAATGCCTTGAATTAAACTGGAAGCGCAATTGCCTATGCCGGCAATAGCAATTTTTATTGGTTTTGACATATTTTTGAAATTATTTTAAGATAATTAAAATGGCTTTGTTTTACTAACTTAAACTATTTTATCACGGTAAAACAACCTGTCAAGTGGAAAACCAATATGCTTCCTTTTGAACATCTGCAAAAATCCAATACTAAAGAAAACTTATGGATTTATATCCTTTGCCTTTTGAAAATAAGAGAAATTTACGGTTGGGAAATTCCGGGTTTAATTGAAAAAAATTTCAGTTTCTTGCCCGGAAAAATCACTCCTTACCGTGTTCTTTATCGTTTGGAAAAAGACGGGTTTGTCAAAAGCAAACTAAAACAAAGGAGAAGAGTTTATCAAATTACCAAAAAAGGAGAAAAAGAATTACACCAGGCAAAATTTTTTTATAGACAACTTTTTAATAAATTAAAATGAAAAAGCAAAAGTATCGTGCTACGTAGCAAGACACTTTTAACATAATTTAGATATGGCAAAAAAAGAGAAAAAGGAAAAAAGGGAAAAAACAAAAAAAAGAGAGAAGAAGAATAAAAAGAAAAAGCAGGAAGAAACCAAGATTCAGAAAATCGTCAATCATTACTTTTACAGCAAGGGTTTGAGTTTGGAGCAGATTAAAAAAGACGCCAAAAAGAAAAAAATCATTTATTCAAGATTTACCCGGCCGGCCAAACAGCTTTTAGTTTTGGCAGGTTCAACAAAAAAAGCTGAAAACGCCATAACCAAAGTGGCTGAATGGGCAAAATCCAGAAATCTTGATTATGCCATTGAAACGGTTTTTAAAAAATGGCTGGAACTTGACCGTCTAAAGCCGAAAGAAGTTGTTAAAAAGCCGTTTTACAGGGACGACCCGATGGTCTGGTCAAGGGCTAAAAGAAAATGGTATGTGATTGACAGAGACGGCAATTGGCTGGAGTTTGCGGACCAGGAATCGGAAATAGAATGGCGAATAGTCAAATGATACTAAAAAAAGGAACAATAATTATTATAGAAAAGGCGCCTTATGAAATAATTAAGGCCTCTCCCCTTTTTAAAGGAAGAGGCCATTCGGTTTTGCAGACAAAATTAAAAAATCTTGTTAGCGGCAATGTAATTTCTAAAACAATTCGCGGTTCGGAAACATTTGAACAAGCCGAGCTTGAAAAAATACAAGCAAAATTTTTGTATTCTCATAAGGAAAAATTTTTCTTTTGCCGTAAAGACAACCCGTCTTTTAGATTTGACATAGCCAAGGAAATTATCGGCGAAGCAGCGAATTTTCTAAAACCTAACCAGATTATTGAAGCCATTTTATTCAAAGACAAAATAATCAATATCTCTCTGCCGATAAAAATCAATTTTAAAGTAGTTGACGCTCCGCCGGGAATTAGAGCCGGCCGCGCAGAAGCCGGAACCAAAACCGTTACTTTAGAAACAGGAGCCCAAATAAATGTCCCCTTATTTATTAAACAAGGAGACATTATTGAAGTAAATACCGAGACCCGTGAATATGTGAGAAGACTTGACAAATAATAATGCTTTTGTTAAAATAATAATGGTTCTCAGTATTGGTTTTCAAAGAAACTGTAGATCCCGGAAGTGATTGCCTCAAGTGATTACCTCGCTCCTTTATCTCCTTATCTCCTTATAGAGGTAGAGGATAACTTCCCAAGGGATAACGCAATCGTTCATCAATTTATACAGAGATGAGAACCCTACCCGGGTAGTATAAGGGGTGCGAATCCCCTTTCCGGGCATATAGCCCTTTGCGAGGAAACACTCTTGTTTCCTCTTTTTATTTTGGATTAAATTTCAATATTCAAAAGTTCAACTTCAAAAATAAGAGTTGCGTTTGGCGGAATTGCTCCGGGTCTGCCGTTTTTTCCATAACCAAGCTCTGAAGGAATTGTTAGTTTTCGCTGTTCCCCTATTTTCATACCCAAGACACCTAAATCCCATCCTTTTATCACTTGTCCTTGACCTAACTTAAAAGTAAATGGTTTTCCTCTATCCAAACTTGAATCAAATTTTGTCCCATTTTCAAATGCGCCGGTATAATGAACAGAAACGCTATCTCCATTTTCAGCTTGTTCACCTATCCCCTGTTTCAAAATTTCTATCTTTAATTCATTAGTTTCAATGTTCTCAATTTTTTCATCCTGTTTATTATCATAAACAGAGCTGGAATTAATAGATTCATTTGATTCTTTATTTTGGTTTTGCCAGATAAAAACTCCGGCAATAATAATTGCAATAGCAATTAAAATAATAATTATGTTATTCATAAAATTTTTATAACTAAGCACTGCTTTTAATTTCAATTACATCGCCGTCCTGCACAATGTATTCTTTTCCTTGAGTACGAATTAATCCTTTGTTAATAAAATCCTGCCAGTTTATTACTTCCGCTTTGATAAAATATGTCTCAAAATCGCTATGAATCACTCCGCCCGCTTGGGGAGCTGTGCTTCCTCTTTTAAGGGTCCAGGCTCGCGTTTCATCGGGTCCGGTGGTAAAAAAGGTTATTAAGTCAAGCAGTTTGTACGACTCTTTTATTAAAGCATTAATTTTTGATTCTGCACAAAGTCCAAAAGACGCTCTTTCCTTTGGACTGAAATCCGCGGCCTCAAGCTCTGTCAATATATCAATAACCAAAAACTGCCAGTTATTTTTTTTGAAAATCTCTATTATTTCTTTTGGAGCTTCTTGTTCAGAGCCGTTTAATAAATACAATCTTGGTTTTAAGGTTAACAGCTGATAACTGTTCAGCGCTTTTTTTTCTTCTTTGTCCCAGGATTTTTCAGATAACATTTCTCCTTTACTTAGAAAGTTTTGCGCTTTTAATAAAACTTTCAGTTCTTTACTGTCTGTTCCCTGCTTAATTTCTTTTTGCAGGCCTTGAATCCTTTTTTCTACGGTTGCCAAGTCCTTGAGCGCTATTTCCGTATCCAGGATTTCCTTATCTTTTAAAATGTCTGTTTTTGGCTGGGCGCTGATAATTTTTTCGTTTTTAAAACAACGCAAAACATAAATTATCGCGTCAACTTCTCTGATATTTGCCAAAAATTTATTGCCTAATCCTTCTCCTTTATTGGCTCCCTCAACTAAACCGGCAATATCAACAAATTCTATTGTGGTATAAATTTTCTTGGTTGAATTAGTCAATTTCGCCAGTTTGTCAACTCTTTCATCAGGCACGGCAATAACGCCCACATTGGGATCAATGGTGCAAAAAGGATAATTAGAGCAGTCAACTTTCTTTTTTGTGATTGTTTGGAACAGGGTTGATTTGCCCACATTCGGCAAACCAACAATTCCAATAGATAAAGGCATATTTCTATACTACCAAAAAATTGCCTTATTGGCGATTTTTTTCAGCTTTTCTTACTTCTTTTTCTGACATCCCGAAATAATGAGCTATTTCGTGCCAAACAGTATCTT
>DAOWKS010000039.1 GCA_030643665.1 bacterium | reverse complement strand
TGTAATGGAGAAAGTGAGTTCTGACCAGCGGCATTTAGTGGCTTCCGGTTTAATGGGTGTTTTTAAAAAAATCTGGCCAGATGTTTGGTCAGCCAGAATGGAATATATTTTAAATAATTGTATTTTAGCCCTGTTAGAGGTGCCGGATTCCACTTTGTTGGGTATTAACCGGATGCTGGCTGATTCTAATTATCGCAAAAAAGTGGTAGAGAAAATTACCGACCCGGTAATTAAATCGTTTTGGGTTCAGGAATTCGCCCGTTATACCGAGAGATATGAAGTGGAAGCAACCGCGGCGATTCAGAACAAAATCGGCCAATTTATTTCTACTCCTTTGGTTCGTAATATTATTGGTCAGGTGAGAACCTCAATTAATATGAGAAAAGTAATGGATGGAGAGAAAATTTTAATCGCTAATTTATCCAAGGGAAAAATAGGCGAAGATAACTCTTTGCTTTTAGGGGCTTTATTAATTACTAAATTACAATTAGCGGCAATGTCCAGAGTAGATGTTCCGGAGAAAGAGCGAAAAGATTTCTTTTTATATGTTGATGAATTTCAAAATTTTGCCACCGAAGCATTTTGTAATATTTTATCCGAGGCAAGAAAATATCGGCTGGCTTTAACCTTGGGCAATCAATATATCGCTCAATTGGAAGAAATAACTACAATGGGAAAAAGCACCAGGGTAAAAGACGCTGTTTTTGGCAATGTCGGCACTTTGATTTCTTTTCGTGTAGGCGCTGAAGACGCGGAATATTTAGAAAAAGAATTTACACCCGAGTTTTTAATTGAGGATTTGGTTAATTTGCCAAAATACAATATTTATTTGAAATTAATGATTGACGGCGTGGCTAGCCGGGCTTTTTCAGCTCAGACCTTGGCGCCGGTAGAAAAAACAGAAGCATCTAATATAGAAAAAATTATCAATATGTCTCGGGAAAGATACGGAACAGATAGAAAAATTGTTGAAGATAAAATCAGCCGCTGGGTTGAAGTTTTAGAAGCGCCAAAAGTCATTCAACAGCGCCGCTCGGTTTTATACGATGCCCAGTGCAGTTTATGTAAAAGGCAGATAAAAGTTATTTTTCCGCCTGACGGAACAAGACCGGTCTATTGCAAGTCCTGTTTGAAGAAAATTACGGATGAAAAAAATGAGAAAAAACAAAGCGTTACTTTAGAAAAAATTATTCAGACAGAGCCGGTTTCTTTTTCTTCTGTTCAAAAAACCAGAAATGAAAAAAGGCCGGTAAAAAAACGGCCGGAGGTAGACATTGAAGAATTAAAAAAGGTTTTAGAAAAATCCCTGAAAAAACCAAAAACCAAAGATTAGAATTGATATGTTTAAGACAATAAGAGATTTTAACGTTAAAGAAAAACGAGTGTTAGTTAGATGCGATTTTAATGTTTCCTTTTCAAAACAGAGGAATGTTTTAGATGATTTTCGGCTTAAGCAAACTCTTCCCACTATTGAATATTTAATAAAAAACAAAGCAAAAATAATTTTAATAAGCCACTTAGGACGACCAAAAAATAGAGAAATGAAATATAGCTTGAAGCCGGTTGCTCGAAGATTAGAAGAATTATTAGGCAGAAATATTAAATTCTTAGATGATTGTATTGGAAAAAAAGTTGAAAAAGAAATTGGAAAAATGAAAGTGGGTGAAATAATTCTTTTGGAAAATTTAAGGTTTTATCAGGAAGAAAAGGAAAATGATAAAAATTTTGCCAAGAAATTGGCAGAATTGGGCGATATTTTTATTCAAGAGGCATTTGCTGTTTGTCACCGAAATCATGCCTCGGTTGTGGGCATTCCTGAATATTTAAATTCTGGAATCGGATTTTTATTAGAAAACGAACTTAAGACATTATCTCAAATTATTAAAAAACCTAAAAGGCCTTTATTAATAATTATTGGCGGAAGCAAGATAAAAGATAAAGCAAGCGCGGCCGGAAAACTTTTTAAAATTGCTGATTTTTTATTATTGGGAAACTTAGTGGCGCAAGAGGTCAAAAAAACGAAATTGAAAAATTCCCCAAAAATTATTTTTCCGGTTGATAATAAAGAAAATTGCGATATTGGAGAGAGAACAATTGAGCTCTTTAGAGAGAAAATTGGCATAGCAAGAACAATTTTTTGGATTGGTCCTTTAGGCAAAATTGAAGAAAAAAAATATCAAAAAGGAACAAAAGAGATTGCCAAGAAAATTATAAAAAGCAGGGCATATTCAATAGTAGGCGGGGGTGATACAATTGCTTTTTTGAATCAATATAATGTAAGAGATAAATTTGATTTTATATCTACCGGCGGCGGTGCTATGCTTGACTATATTAGTAATGGAAAATTAGCCGGATTGGAGATATTACGCTCGGCAAAGTAATTTTAAAAAGAAAAAAAGCAGTTTTTTTGAAAGGACATGCTTTGGGTCCTATTTTGTGAGATATAGAGAATTGTAAATGTACTATAATAATGGCAAAATGGATTTTTAGCAGAAGGAAGAGGAATTTCCTGTTTTTACCTTGATTGACAACAGTCATTATTGACCAGTCCTAAAAAATATCAAGGGCTGACAGGATTTTCCAATCTTTCTTCTACCATCCACACTCAATTCTCTGTTCCGGTGGTGCCGTACGTACTTATTTTCTAAGGTTTTCTTTCTTTTCCATCTTTGCCTTTTGGCGGGACGGGACTCGATACCTCCTCGCGTTTCGCGTATCTATTATCGGAGATACCTCTATCACGGCATATGATGAGGCTCCGTCCGCCACTTCCTCATCGCCGTACTTTCATTATACACAATTATAAAATCTTGTCAATGGTTATGCCAGAAATAAAAAATCTAAAAAAAGCGGCAAATAGAATTCTAAAGGCAATTAAAAACAAAGAAAGAATTATTCTTTATGGTGACAGCGATTTAGACGGAGTAAGCGCGGTAATTATTCAGAAAGAAACAATTCAAAGCTTGGGCGGAAAAATTTCATTAATTTGCTTTCCTGACAGGGAAACAGAGGGTCATGGATTAACTGAAACAAGCTTGAAAAGATTTAAAAAATTGTCTCCGGCCTTATTGATTACTTTGGATTTAGGCGTGGGAAATTTTAGAGAAATAAAATTAGCCAAAAAAATGGGCTTTGATATAATTGTTGTTGACCATCATATTGTCTTGGATAAAATACCGGATGATGCGATTGTTGTTGACCCGAAACAAAAACAAGATAAATATCCTTTTAAGGAATTTGCCGCGGTGGGCCTTTCTTTCAAATTGTCAGAGCTTCTTTTGAAAGATAAAATAACCAAAGAGCTTAGAAAAAATTTTCTGGAATTAGTTGCCTTAGCCACGATTGCCGATATGATGCCTAAAGAAGATGAAAATGAAATAATGATTGCAGAGGGTCTTTCTACAATTGAAAATTCCTGGCGGCCGGGCATTAAAGCGTTTTTTGAAACGCAAGAAATTATGGCATTTCCGACTTTAAACCAGAAAATTTCTAAAATTATTTCTATTTTAAATGTAAGGGATGTAAAAAATGGTTTGCCTGCTTCTTTCCGCTTGTTAAATTTCTCTTCTATGAGAGAAGCGCGGCAATTTATTGAAAAACTTTTAGAAAAAAGCCAGATAAGAAAAGAAAAAATAAAAGATATAGTTGAAGAAGTTGAACAAAGAATTTTTGGGAAAATAGAGCCGATTGTTTTTGAGGGCAGTTCTGATTGGGGATTTGATTTGATTAGTTCGGTTGCTTCAATTATTTGCCGAGAATATAAAAAACCGGTTTTTATCTATAAAAAACTTGCCAAAGAAACACAAGGCACTGTCAGGAGCACCAAAGAAATAGACAGCGTGGCTTTAATGAAAAAATGCAAGAAAGAACTATTAACTTTTGGCGGCCATCCTCCTGCTTCCGGCTTCAGAATTAAAAACGAAAATTTAGAGAAATTCAAAGAGTGCTTAATTAGACACCTTTAACTATGAAAAAAATAATAATTTACACTGACGGCGGTTCGCGCGGTAATCCGGGACCCGGTGGAATTGGAGTTGTTTTTTGTAATGAGAAACACGAAATTTTTAAAAGATATTCTGAATATTTAGGGCATCATTTTACCAACAACGAAGCTGAATACCAAGCTGTAATTTTTGCTCTAAAAAAATTTAAACAACTTTTTGGCAAGAAATTAGCCAAAAATTCAGAAATTGAATTAAGGACCGATTCCGAACTTTTAGTGAAACAATTACAGGGCTTGTATAAAATTTTGGACAGCAAAATCCAAATTTTATTTATTACTGTTTGGAACTTGAAACTTGATTTTAAAAAAATCAAATTTAAATTTATTTCTCGGGAAAAAAATAAAGAAGCCGATAAGTTAGTTAATGAGGCCTTAGATAGTCAAGAAAGAACCCAAAAATTACTTTAAAAAAAATAAAGAACAAAAAAGTCCCGCTTTTAGCGGGACTTTTTTATGTCTTAGCAGGTCTATAAGCCGAATTCTGTTCCGCCAGCTGGCGGATGGTGATTATCTATCTAGCCCCTTGATTACTCTCGGGGTCAAGCGAACTACTTTTCACCAAAACTTTACATAAAAGCAAAATTTCGGGTTTGTTCTTGCTCCCGGATAAGAATTTAGCCGTTTCACCCCTGATGTTTCCATCAGGACTTTCCGCGAAATACGCGGAACTTTTTGCCTTTCGGCTCAAAGCGTCTCTGCTCGCATCTCTTCCCGCTTAGAGCGGGAGACGGGCGTTACCCGCTATCATTTTAACCCCTCACTACTTTACAAATAAAAGTGGTGTGGGGTAGGAGTTCGGACTTTCCTCTCCGCTAAAAGCGGAGCAATCACCCGACCTACTAAAACATTTTTATTTTAGCAATTGTAAAATGTTTTGTCAAATTAAATAATTGATGTAAAATTAAAGTAATGCTGTTTCGTTTTTTAAATTTACAAACCAAAAGCATTACTGGCGCGGCCTGGATTTTAATTTTATCGGCTTTAATCAGCCGTTTTTTAGGACTAATTAGAGAAGGACTTTTGGCAAACTTTTTTGGAGCCGGGTCCGAGTTGGATATTTACTTTGCCGTTTTTCGCATTCCTGACTTAATTTACAATGTTTTAATTGCCGGCGGTATTATTGTTGCTTTTTTACCGTTATTTTCCGAGTACTTTTCTAAAAATAAAGAACAGGCCTGGCAGCTCACCAACAACATTTTAAATGTTTTTTTATTTTTGTTAATTTTTCTTTGTTTAATCTTTTTTATTTTTACCCCGTTTTTAATTAAATTAATTACTCCCGGGTTTAGCGCGGAGCAGATGGCTCAAACCATATTTTTAACCCGGCTAATGTTTTTAAGCCCGATTCTTTTCGGGTTATCGTCTATTTTCTCCGGCATTTTACAGCATTTTAATCGCTTTTTAATCTATAGTTTCTCTCCGATTTTATACAACTTGGGAATAATTTTCGGCATTTTATTTTTAGCTCGTCCTTTAGGGATTTTAGGAGTGGTTATCGGCGTGGTTTTGGGAGCTTTTTTACATTTGGCAGTTCAGATTCCTTCGGCTTTCCATTGTGGATTTAGATATAAGCCCATTTTCAATTTTAAAGACCCCGGAATTAAAAAAGTTTTTATTTTGATGTTTCCCAGAATTTTTGGCATGGCGGCTAATCAAATAAACCTTATTATTATCACTGCTATTGCCTCTACCTTAACAGTTGGTTCAATCGCTATTTTTAACTTTGCCAATAATTTGCATTATTTGCCGATAGGTATTATTGGTGTTTCTTTTGCCATAGCTGCTTTTCCTAAACTTTCCCGTTATTGGGCATTTAATAAAAAACAAGAATTTATTAAAAATTTCTCTTCGGTTTTTAAACAAATTCTTTATTTTACAATCCCGACAAGTATCTTAATTTTCATTTTAAGGAATCAGATTGTAGAAATTATTTTAAAGCACGGAAAGTTTTCCTCTGTTTCAGCGGAAATCACGGCTGCTTGCTTGGGTTTATTTTGCTTGGGGATTTTTGCTTATTCTTTAATTCCTTTAATTTTTCGCGCCTTTTTCGCCTCAAAAGATACTAAAACACCTACCTTGATTGCAATTTCAGCCATAATTGTAAATGTTATTTTAAGTTTTTATTTTGTCTGGCTTTTAGATTTCTCAAATCTTTTCCAGAATTTTATAATCCAAATTATGGCGCTTCAAGCAATTGAAAATATCCAGGTGCTTGGCTTGCCTTTGGCTTTTTCTTTGGCCGGAATTTTTCAGTTTGTTTTATTGATGATTTTTCTTGACAAGAAATTTAAAAAGAGTAACATTAAATTGGAAAAAGAAAAATTGGCCAGTAAGGGAAAGAACATTGAAAATTGAACAAGTAATTGAATAAGCATTTAGTTTCTTAGAGTTGCTTCGAAACATTTTTTTTTGAGAGTTTGATCCTGGCTCAGGATGAACGCTGGCGGCGTGGATAAGGCATGCAAGTCAAGGGGTTCCGCTTTTTGCGGAGCACCGGCAAATGGGTTAGTAACACGTGGATATATACCCCAAAGATGGGAACAGTTCGGAGAAATCCGCTCTGGAATCGGCCCGCGGCCCATCAGCTAGTTGGTAGGGTAACGGCCTACCAAGGCGATGACGGGTAGGGGATGTGAGAGCATGTTCCCCAACACTAGCACTGCGACACGGGCTAGACTCCT
>DAOWKS010000015.1 GCA_030643665.1 bacterium | reverse complement strand
CCCATTCCGAACACAGAAGTGAAATCTTCCAGGGCCGATGATATTGCTTTTTAGTGAGAAAGTAGGTCGCCGCCAGATATTAGGGTTTTACCTGAAAATACTATGGATTACATATCCATAGTATTTTCTTTTTGTGCTATCATAAAGTAATGAAACAATTTTTCAGTTTAAGAACCGGTATTATTGTTATTTTTTTGATTATTTCTTTTACTGTTCTGAATTTAACTTTGTTTAACAAACAAGTTAAAAATTTCTTTTATTCAGTGTCTTCTCCGATTCAAAAAACTCTTTGGAAAACAGGGGATAATGTGTCTGATTTTTTTGAGGCATTTGGAAAAATCAATAGTTTGAAAACAGAAAATAAAAAATTAAAATTAGAAATTCAGGGATTATTCGCGGAGAACATTTCTCTGCAAGAATTAAAAAAAGAAAATAAAGTTTTAAGAGAAGCGCTGGCAATTGGTTTGGAAAAAGATTTTAACTTGGTATTGGCGCAAGTGAGCGGCAAGGATATTTCCCAGGATTTTATTTTAATTAATAAGGGCAGTCAAGACAATATTTCAAAAGATTTGCCGGTTATTACTTCACAAAAAGTTTTTTTGGGAAAAATTTACGAAGTTTACCCGAATTTCTCAAAAGTTCAGCTTTCTACTCATAAAGAAAGTTCTTTTAATGTTAAAATAGCCGGCAAAGAAATTTTTGGCGTGGTAAAAGGCAAGGGAAATTCAAAACTTTTTTTGGATTTTGTTCCCCACGAAAAAGAAATTAAAAAAGGAGACAAGATTATTACTACTTCTCTTGGCGGAATTTTTCCTAAAGACCTTTTAATAGGCGAGATACAAGAAGTTATTAAATTAGATATTAAACCTTTTCAGACAGCCGAGGTTAAACCCTTTTTTAACATTAAAGAAACACAAGAATTATTTATAATTACCGAATTTTAAAAATTCAGAGAACTGTCCTCTGTAAAAATTTGACAAACCTGAAAAGATATGGTATTTAATAAGAACCTGCCTCGTCCCGCTTTCAGCGGGACTCGGCAGAATCTTGCTGCCTTTGGCAGTAAATAGTTCATTGAAATCCATAAAAATAGGGAGAGAAAGAAAAACATCACTTCTTTATTGGTTATCAATTTCAAGATTAGTAAAGGATTAGTAATGATATTGCGACCGCAAAATTATTACTAATTGATAATTTTTGGTAATCAGCAAAGAGGTGATGTAAGAAAAAATGAATCCAGACACGTTATTGGTAGTAAAAGAAGGAGAAAGGAAAACAGCCAAGGAAATACTAACTGATTTATCTGCGGACCTTTGCTTAACCGAGACAGATATTCAGTATATTCTATCCAGAACACCCGAAATACGTAGCGATCTCTACTCAGAGAATCTTTTGGGTTCAGTTGCTCTTTTTATTAGGTGTAGTAAATCAAAGGTGCCACCAATGTCTTTCAAATTGCTTTCAAAGATAGTATGTTCTAAGGGATACAATACAATAACTGAATACTCAATCATAAGAGGAGTAAGGCGACTCAGAAAAAGAAAGATTTATCCGCCATATTGTCCAGTGCGTATAACTGACCTACTAATTACATATGCTCCTTTTATAAAGAGAATTCTGCAGATAAAAGACGAGGTAACCATTATTGCAAAAACTAAGAAAATACTTGAAATAACGGAAGAAAGCGGGGTAGTAAGAGGAAAGAGTCCTCTAGGTAAAATTGCTAGTGCTTTGTATATTGCTTTGATTTTGTCTGGCGAACATAGAAGTCAGTCTGAAGTTGCTATGCTAATGGGTGTTAGTGAAACAACTATCAGAACAATCTATCAAGAAATGTCGGAGCTATTATATATACCAGAGCTATTAGAATAGACATTACTCTCCTCCCTATTTTTCTTTTTTTTAACTCACAAATCATTGCGAATTAGAAAAAGGAAAAACGATTTAGCCCTTAGTAAAATTTACTTATCTTAGGGCTTTTTATTTTTCTTTACTTTCCTTAATATTATTATTAAAATAAAGAAATGCTAAAGAAATTATTAGTTCTTATTGTATTTTTTTATATTCTAACATTGCTTCAGACCAGTTTTTTAGTTCAGTTTAATATAAAAGGAATAGTTCCTAATCTTGTTTTAATTGCCGTAATTCTCATCAATTTTTTTGGAAGTCCTCAAAACAATTTAGGCATTTTTAGCGCTCTTTCGGGTGGATTTTTTCTGGACATTTTTTCAGAGAATTTTATCGGCTTTTATATTTTGATTTTAGTGGCTTTGGCGCTTTTTATTCAACTTGTTTTAAAGAAATATGTTCAAATTCCGTTTAGTAAAAGAATTTAAAAACAAAAAAGTTAAAATCAGGTTTAAAGAAGATATAGAACCACAAGAGATTCTTTTGGATTCATTTGTCCAAAAGAAAGAAGAACTCGGTTTCTCGGAAAAAAAAATTGAAGTTCCTTTACAAAAAAGAGTTCTTCAGGGTCTTTTAATTTTTACTTTTTTACTGTTTTTTTTACTCTTTGCCAAGACATTTCAACTTCAGATAATTCAAGGCAAAGATTTTTCGCAACTGGCTGAGAAAAACAAATTTATAGTTTATTCAATTCAATCAGAAAGAGGGGTGATTTATGACCGGGATGGAAATCAATTAGTTTTTAATCAGCCGTCTTTTGATTTGGTTTTAGATATAAAAAATCTGCCTCAATCAGATTTTGAAAAAAACAAAGTTTTAGCAGAAGTTTCAGAAATTTGCCAAAAAGATATTGCCACTCTGAAAAAAGAAATAGAAAAATCCGAATCTCCGCATATTTTTGTTTCTGAAAATCTTGAATATCAGCCATTAATAATATTAGAAGCCAAAATTAGTTCTAAAGAACTCCCTGGTTTTAAAATAGAACAAAATTCCGCCAGAAATTATCAACAAGGAGAGATTTTTTCTCATCTTATTGGTTATACCGGGAAAATAACCAGTCAGGAATTAAAGAATTTTGAAGGATATTCAATTTTTGATTGGCTTGGCAAAACAGGTATTGAAAAATCCTATGAAGAAATCCTGCGGAAAATACCGGGCAAAGTTCAGATTGAGAGAGATGCTTTAGGAAACTTAAAAGATGAAAAAATAATTACTTTGCCTGAATCCGGCAAAAGTTTAATTCTTTGGTTAGATTCTGAATTACAGGAAAAAATTAAGGAAGAGCTGGAAAAACAACTTAATAAAATTGGAACAGAAAAAGCAGTAGCAATTGCTCTAAACCCTAAAACAGGCGGAGTAAAAGCATTAGTATCTTTGCCTGATTTTAATAATAATCTTTTTCAAAAAGGAGCAGATATTAACGATTTAAAAAATCTTTTAAAAAATCCTCAAGAGCCGCTTTTTAATCGGGTAATTGCCGGTCGATATCTAACCGGTTCAATAATTAAACCTTTAATTGCTTCGGCTGTTTTACAAGAACAAATAATTTCGCCTGAAAAAAAGATTCATTGTCAGGGTAAAATTGTTGTTCAAGATTTTTGGGACCCGGAAAAAGTTTGGGAGTATGAGGATTGGACAACTCATAGTTGGACAGACATTCGAAAAGCAATAGCTGAATCCTGTAATGTATATTTCTATACAGTAGGCGGCGGTTATGGAGAACAGGAGGGTTTGGGCCCGACAAAAATTAAAGAATATCTTGAACTTTTTGGCTGGGGAGAAAAAACCGGCATTGATTTGCCGGGAGAAAAAAAAGGTTTTATTCCCGACAAAGAATGGAAGAAAAAAGTTCTTGAGGAAGGATGGTGGGACGGTAATACTTATTACCTTTCCATTGGTCAGGAATATCTTTTAATAACTCCTTTAGAGGTAGCTAACGCTTTTTCAGCCATAGCTAATGGAGGCATATTATTTCAGCCACAGGTTGTTCAGAAAATTGTTGGTGGAGAAGAAATAGAACCAAAAATAATTAGAAAAGATTTTATTAGTCCGGAAAATCTCCAAATTATCAGAGAGGGAATGAGGCAGGCAGTTACTAATGGTTCAGCCACTGACTGGTTGAATTCTCTGTCAGTTGAGGTAGCGGCCAAAACCGGAACAGCTGAAATTGGAGGGGATTATTATCACAACTGGGTAACTGTTTTCGCTCCCTACGAGAACCCGGAAATCGTCTTAACTATTATGGTTGAAAACATTAAAGAAATTCAGTCAGTTGTTTTGCCGGTAGCTAAAAATGTTTTAGAGTGGTACTTTTCAAATGAAAAACGAAAAATGTAAAATGAAAAATTACAATTTAAAATCAAAAATTATTTTTAAAACCTTATTTTTTAACTAATTTTGACTTAAAATCTATAATAAGTTAGAATAAAATAAGTTATTTTTTTCACTTTTCACTTTTCATTTTTAACTTTTAATTTAACTGAGCCCGAGCGAAGCAAAGCGAGCGAGGGCAAAGGAACATGGCGACAATTGATAAATTGAGAAAAACGCGGATTAAAAAACTGGAAGCGATAAAAAGCGCCGGGATTAATCCGTATCCTGAAAAAACAAAAAGAACTCACAAAATAAGCGAGGCGCTGAAAGGTTTTTCTAAATTATCCCGCTTGAAAAAGCAGGTAATTTTGAATGGCAGAATTCGCTCTTTACGGGAGCATGGAGGTTCTACTTTTTTGGATTTTGAAGACGGTTCGGCAAAAATTCAGGCATTTTTCAGAAAAAACCGATTGGGTGAAAAAAGTTATAAGTTTTTCTTGGATAATTTTGACATTGGCGATTTTATTGAAATAAGAGGGATTTTATTTAAAACCAAAAGAGGCGAGAAAACTATTGAAGCAGGGGATTATAAAATGCTGGCAAAATCCCTTTTGCCTCTGCCTGAAAAATGGCATGGTTTGAAAGATATTGAAGAAAGGTATAGAAAAAGATATTTGGACTTAATTTTTAATCAAGAAGTTAAAGAAAAATTTATTTTACGGACAAAAATTATTAAAGAAATTCGCGCTTTTTTAGATAAAAAAGGTTTTTTAGAGGTAGAAACGCCGATTTTACAATCAATCTATGGCGGAGCAAAAGCCAAACCATTTAAGACGCATTTGAACGCTTTAAATATGGATTTATATTTAAGAATTGCCACTGAACTTTATTTGAAACGGCTTTTGGTTAGCGGGTTTGAAAAAGTTTATGAAATAGGCAGATTGTTTAGAAATGAAGGAATGGATAGGGAACATAATCCAGAGTATACTTCACTTGAGTTTTATTGGGCTTATGCTGATTACAAGGATTTGATGAAGTTCACAGAAGAATTATTTAAGAATTTGCTTAAAAAGATATTTGGAAAATTAGAAATTGTCTATGAGGGCAAAAAAATAAATTTTAAAACACCTTGGCAAAGAATTGAATTTAATCAACTTATTAGAAAATATACTAAGATTAACTTGGAAGAAATAAACGAAAAAGCGCTGGCAAAAAAAGCAAAACAATTGGGGGTAAAATTAGAAAAAGGAGTAGGAAAATCGGAAATTGCTGACGCAATTTATAAAAAATTTTGTCGGGCAAAAATCTGGCAACCAACATTTGTTATTCATCATCCTTTGGGAAGTTTTCCTTTGGCAAAAGAATTAGAGAAAACACCTGCAAAATTAGCCAATTTTCAATTAGTGGTTGCCGGTTGGGAAACAGTACTTGGCTTTTCTGAACTTAATGACCCGTTAGAACAAAGGAAAAGATTTGGAGAACAGGAAAAAATGTTTAAGAAAGGATTTGAAGAAGCGCAGAGAATAGACAAAGATTTTCTTGAAGCGTTGGAATACGGAATGCCGCCTACAGCCGGTATTGGCATGGGAATTGACAGATTAACCGCCTTATTAACTGATTCTCATAGTTTGCGGGAAGTAATTTTATTCCCCACAATGCGTTCAAGATAATATGCCTTTAACTCCATTTCATTTAGGTCCGGGATTATTTTTTGGAATGCTGTCTTTCAGGTTTATTGATTTAACAGCGTTTCTTTTAGGCAGTGTTGTTTTAGACATTGAACCGTTTTTTGCTTTAATTACAGGCAATATCAGACAGCCGCATCACTTTTTTACTTGTTTTTTAGGCGGGATTTTAGGCGCTTTCATAGTTTTACTTATTCTAAATATCTTTAAGGGCATTCGTTTTCCCAGACACTCTTCAAATTTAAGCATTTTTTTTGGCGGACTTATGGGCTGTTGGGTTCATGTTATTTTTGATTCTTTTATGCATTATGATGTATCTCCATTTTGGCCTTCTCATTTTAATCCGTTTTTAAATTTAATTTCCATTTCCCAGAATTATTTTTTATGTATAATTTTAGGAATAATCGGTCTCGGATTATTAATGATAAAAATCATAAAACATTATGTTAGACATTAAATTTATTAGAGAAAATCCTGAAAAAGTAAAAAAGGGCTGTCAAAATAAGCAAGTCAAAGTAGATATTGACCAAGTTTTGAATTTTGATAAAAAGAGGAGAGAACTGCTTCAGAAAATAGAGACATTGCGCGCCGAGCAGAATAAACTTGGAAAAGATAAAATTAAGCAAGCCAAAACAATAAAAACCGAGCTTAAGAAAACAGAACCAAAATTAAAAAAGATTAAGAAGGAATATCAGTCCTTAATGCTTCAGATTCCTAATTTACCTCTAACTAAAGTGCCAATAGGAAAAGATGAAAAAAACAATATAGTTATCAGAAAAGTAGGAGAGAAACCAAAATTCAATTTTCAACCAAAAGATTATCTGGAAATTGCCGAGAAATTAGATTTGATTGATATTAAAAGAGCGGCTAAAATTTCAGGCAGCCGTTTTGGTTTTTTAAAAAATGAAGCGGCTTTATTAGAATTCGCCTTAATAAATTTTACCTTGGATTTTTTAACCAAAAAAGGATTTGCCCTAATTATTCCGCCGGTGCTATTGAAAAAAGAAATAGCTAAAGGAACCGGTTATTTTGAAGCAGCTGACGAAGCCGAGGCATATTTTATTCCCAGTGATGACCTGTATCTAATTGGCACGTCTGAACAATCTCTTTTAACTATGCATTCTGACGAGATTTTTAAAGAAAAAGAACTGCCGCGAAGATATTTGGGTTTTTCTACTTGTTTTCGCAGGGAGGCCGGAGCTTATGGAAAAGACACTAAAGGAATTTTAAGAGTTCATCAGTTTGATAAACTTGAAATGTTTAGTTTTTGCGTTCCCGAAGAATCAGAAAAGGAACACCAATTTTTCTTGAAACTGGAAGAAGAATTAATGATTGCTTTAAAAATCCCTTATAGAATAGTTCAGATATGTACCGGTGATCTGGGATTTCCATCTGCCACAACATACGATATAGAGACCTGGATGCCGGGCCAAGACCAATATCGCGAGACCCATTCAACCTCTAATTGCACTGATTTTCAAACCAGGCGGTTAAATATTCGCTATAGGGATAAATCCAACAAAATAAATTTTATTCACACCGTAAATGGCACTGCTATTGCTATTCCTAGAATTTTAATTGCGATTATTGAAAATTACCAGCAAAAAGACGGTTCTGTCTTAATACCAAAGGTTTTACAAAAATATTTGGGATTCAAAGAAATAAAAAAATAGGTTGTCTTTTTAGGATTTGACAACCTTTGTTTCGGGGGTTTTGTTAGAATGTTTGTTGCAGATGCAGCATATTGTTATAAAGATTAAATATACTACACCTAAAATGATGGCAGCCGTGAATGTTATTGGTTCGAATATTACTGTAATTACGTAATCTTTTTTGTTTCTTCCTCCCCAATATCGTTTTGTTTCTGCCAATACTATTCCACTTAATAAATGTACTATTGCTAAAATAATCCAAACTAACATTTTTTGTACCTCCATTTTAATCTTATTAAAATATGAAAATTTGTCAAGAAACAATTTTGATTCTTCATGGCTGGGGTTCTTGCGCAAAAAGATGGCAGAAAGTAAAAGAAATTTTAACAAAGCAAAGTTTAAAAGTTGTTGTTCCGGATTTGCCCGGGTTTGGCGATAATCCTTCTCCTTCTAAACCCTGGTCAGTTGATGATTATGTAGAATGGGTTAAAAAATTTTCTTCCGGGATTAATAAACCTTTCTTTTTATTAGGCCATTCTTTTGGCGGACGAATTGCCATAAAATTTGCCGCAAAATATCCGGAAAAAATTCAGGGCTTAATTTTATGCGGAGTGCCGGCTATAAAAGACAAATTAAACATTAAAGTTATTACTGTTCGCGCTTTGTCAAAGTTTTCTTCAAAGTTTTCTTTTCTTCCTTTTTATCAATTTTTTCGTAAAATTTTTTATCAATATATTTTGGGAAAAACCGATTATCTTAAAACGCAGGGAATAATGAAGGAAACCTACAAAAAAGTAATCACCGAAGATTCATTGCCTTATCTGTCTCAAATCAAAACAAAAACCTTAATTATCTGGGGCGAGAAAGACGATTATGTTTCTGTAAAATTAGCGCCTTTAATAAAAGATAAAATTCTTAATTCTGGTTTAGAAATTTTAAGAAACATTGGCCACAGCCCTCACATAGAAGCGCCCGAAAAATTGTGTAAAATCATTTTAGATTTTTTAAAAGGACAAAAGTATCGTGCTACGTAGCACGATACTTTTGTCCTTTTTGT
>DAOWKS010000009.1 GCA_030643665.1 bacterium | reverse complement strand
TTGGCGGGGGCTCCGGCTTTATTGTTTCGCCTGACGGATATGTTTTAACCTGCAATCATGTAGTCGGAGATACTGAAGCAGATTATACTGTAATACTTGATATAAAACATAAATATCCAGCTAAGGTTTTAGTTAGAGATTCTTTAATTGATATAGCGGTTTTAAAAATTCAGGGGAAAAATTTCCCTTGCTTGGAATTAGGCAGTTCAAAAGAAATTGAATTAGGAGAAACAGTAGTGGCTGTGGGAAACCCTTTGGGAGAATTTGAAGACACTTTGTCAGCCGGAATTGTTTCCGGACTAAGCCGCAAAATCACTGCTTATGACGGACTTTCTTTAAAAGCAACCAGTTTAAGAGGGTTAATTCAAACAGACGCGGCAATCAATCCGGGAAATTCCGGAGGACCCTTGATAAATATAGAAGGTAAAGCAATCGGTGTTAATACGGCAATGGTTATGGGAGCGCAAAATATTGGTTTTGCCATTCCAATAGATTATGCCAAAAACGATTTAGAAGAAGTCAAAAAATATGGAAAAATCAAGAGACCGTTTTTAGGAGTAAAATATATAATTTTAAACAAGGAAATAGCCAAGTTAAACCATTTGTCATCTGATTACGGCGCTTTAATTGTCAGAGAAAGTTTAGGCGAACCGGCTATAGTAAAAGGGTCAAGCGCTGATAAAGCCGGTTTGAAAGAATACGATATAATTCTGGAGTGTCAGGGAGAAAAAATTACTTTTAAAAATCCTTTAACTTTTATTTTACAGAAATACAAAATCGGAGAAGGAATCTCCTTAAAAGTTTTAAGAGAAGAAAAACAAATAGAGTTGCGGGCAAAATTAGAAGAAAAAAAATAATTACAACAAATTTTTGGGGTGGCTAGTCGGATTTGAACCGGCGATGACTCTTCCACAAAGAGTAGTGTTGCCGCTACACTATAGCCACCATATGCCCTCGGGAAGAATCGAACTCCCATTTCAGGTTTAGAAAACCCGTATTCTATCCGTTGAACTACGAGGGCGTCTAGCCCTAATATTATATCTAAAATACTCTCTTTAGTCAATTTTAAAGAAAGCAGGGTATTCTTTTAAATTGGCTTCTTCAAATTGTTGTTGTTTTGTTTGCTGAATTTCCAAAACTTCTTGATAAAGTTTTTTGTTAAACTTTATTACCTCAACAACCTCTGGTGTTTCCCTGTCAATTAAAATACTATATTTGTAAAAAAGAAAACCTCCTAAAATTAAAAATACTGACAAAAACAATAAAAAAAATAAAAAAGCGCGTTTAGTTAAAATTTTCGGCAGTTTTCCTAAAAATTTTTTAATCTTATTGAATTTGATTCGCTTTAGCATAAACTTTTATTGAAAGATTGATATTAACATCGCCGGGCAAAGCTCCTTGTTCCATAAATTTCCTAATATTCACATTTTGAATCGTGATTAAATAAGGACTATTTTCTAATTTTTCCAGGAATCTCAAAAATTCAGGGAGGGCGCCAAAGGAAGAAAGCTGAAAATTAAGCGATGGCCAAGGGTCTTCTTTTTCTCTCTTAGATGGAAGTGACGAAATTTTAATTGGAATTTGACAGTCTTGGGAAACGCTTTCCAAAAAACTGATAAATTCCACCGGCATATCAGAATTTATGAATAATTTATCAATTTTGTCCAGATTTTTTCGCCGGCTTTGAGAAAAAACCTTGAATTCTTGCAGGTTCTTAATTTTTGTCTTCAAAGAAGTAAATTGTTGTCTCTGGAAAATTAAATCTTCCGAGTTATTCTTTATTCCAATGAAAAGCGGTTCAATTACAAAAACAATCAGACAAATAATTAAAATACTAAAAGCTACTAAACCCACCCAAGTTTTATGTTCTAAAATTTGGGCGGGTAAAGATAAATTAATTTTGTTTTTCAGGGTCATACAAATTATTTATTCGTAATTAGTAAGGTCGCTGAAAAATCAATGTCTACGGGATTAACCCAATTAGACGAAGGAAAATAAATTTCTGTAAAAATTTCTTGTTTTTCAAGATTTTCTTTAAAAGTGACTAAAATTTCTCTGGTTGGAGAAAAACCAGATAGCGAAACCCGACTTAGGTTAAAATTAAAACCAGTTAGATAACTTTTTGAAGGAAGTATTTGAGCAATTTTTTCCAAAATTTTTGTTAAACCAATCTGTTCTTTATAAAAAGAAGTTAATTCAAAAAAAGATTGATTGAGTAAAAGCACTTCTTTCTCTAAATTGCTTGTTTCTGACATTTTATATTCTTTTTCTTTCATTTCAATAAAAATTTTTTGGGCGGTAATTTCACCGGAAATATGGATTTTTATTGAAAAAAGAATTAAACAAAAACAAACCAAAAAGGCAAGAATAACAATTCCTAAGATTAAAATTATCTTCCAATGTTCTTCCTGTTTTAACTCTTCTTTATATTGAGGCGGCAATAAATTAATCATAGATTAAAAATTTCGTTTGATGCCTCTTATGGCCAGACCTAAAGCCGTAGTATATCTAAGCGATTCCTCTTTTTCATAGATAAGCGATTTTTTCGGTAAAGAAAAATCATGTGGTAAGATATTTATCCAGGGATTACCAACATCAACTGTAATTTTCAGCTGGTCTGAAAGAAAATCAGTAAAACCTTTTAGTTTAGCTCCTCCGCCGCAAAGAAAAATCTTTTTTATTTCGCCGCCGAAAGAACTTGCCTGAAGGGATACCCCGCCCCTTTGGGCGGGGTAGTTCATTTTTTCCGGAGAAACTGGTTTTTTATCCCGCATCTTGCGGGACAAATGCTCATTTGAGGTATGAGTTTGATAATAATCAAGATATCTTTGAATTTGTTCAACTAAATCAATTAAGGCCGGGATTAAGGCGTCAAAGACCTTTTTTTCTTTTAAACCATATTTTAATTTTAATTTTTCGGCTTTAACAATATCTACTCTTAGGGTTTTAGAAATAATGTTAGTAAAACTCTGGGAAGAAACCGGAATAGAAGAAGTGAACTTTAGGGAATGACCGGCAAAAACAATAAAACCAGTTCTATTCGCTCCTAAATCAATCAAGAGAACCGGAGAAGCAGTAGTTTCGTTTTTTATTAAAGCCCGAGAAACAGCTAATGACTCAACTTCCAAGGCAATGGGCTTAAGTCCGGCTTTTTTAAAACAGGATACATAAGTATCAACCGTCTGCTTAGGTAAGGCGGCAATTAAAACATCAAGATGGTCTAAATGATTGCGCGCCGGGGGAATAACCTGGAAAGATAAATAAACCTTCTCAATCGGCAGGGGAATATAATTTTCTGCCTCATAAACAACAGCTGATTGCAAGTCCTGTTTTGACATTATTGGCATTTGGATTACTTGCAAGAACGCTTTTTCTTCCGGCAAAGACGCCACAACATATTTTGTTTTTAGTTTTTCTCCCTTTATTCCAGAATAAGCATCTCTAATAATCTTTACCAAGTCCTTTTCTTTTTTAATTTCTCCTTGTTTAATTATTCCCGGTTTAATGTCTGCTTCGCCAAATGAAGCTAAATCAAAAAATTTCCCTCTTTTTTTAAGTTTTATAATCTTTAAAGATAAATTAGAAATGTCTAAACCAAATGCCTCTTGTTTTAAAGTTAAAAAATCAAACATTGTTGTTTTATTGTGTTTCTGTCCAGCTAATTACTTTCCAGCCGCCGCCCGGGCCGGAAGAAAAATTGCTATTAATTAAACCCTCTTCATAAACAATTTCCGCGTTATTGTCTAAATAGAGAGCATAACCGGTTATTTCTTTAAATTTAGCATTATTTTCAACTTTTATTAAGCCCTGTAAACTAAAAATAATTGATTGCGCTGTATCTTTGTTTACATTATTATACAAATAAATCGCCGGGTTAGCAGAGTCAAGAGATTTATTTGTTGAAATAAAAAGCAGTTTACCGCCTTCATCGCTATCTTGAGTAATTACGTTATTATCAAATTTTATCTTACCGTCATTTGTTTGGTCAAAAGGATTATCGGCAATTATTGGATAACCGTATTCTAAACCGTCTTTAAGTTTAATTGTAGCATTATTTGAAGCTAAAATCTCTCCGGTTACCCAAACAGGTCCGGTAATTATTACAGGATTATCATCGCTATTGCTTGGAAAAGATAAATTACCCTCAATTTTCATTGGTCCTATGGAATCCCCCTCAATCAGGTCTAAATCTCCGATATGAATACACTCCTCTTTGCACCCGGAACCAGTATCGCAACAAGCTCCTTTTTCCCAATCCTGAATTTGACCATAAGAAATTGGCAGGTCTTTATTTGACGGGTCAGGGCTATCAGGATATTTTATACCTTCAACTGTAGTTTCATCATCAATAACTTGATAGTAAGCATCTTCGCCAATTACAGAGTTAGTGATGGTATTAGCATAAACATCTTTTCCAACCTTAATTTTATCAAGATGGGTTGAAGTTATCTCACCGGCTACCCACGCCTCGCCAGTAATTTCGGAATTCTTTTTGCTTTGTCCTTCAACATTTCCATTAGAATAAACATTTCCTTGAACTGAAGCATTAGAGCCAAGCCATAATCCGCCCTTATCAATCTGAGCGCCATAGTGAAAAGATATGCTGTCAATATCAGTGCTTAAAATAGTTTCTAAGATTCTTATGGTTTGAGAAATTTCTCCGATTGATTTTACGATTTTTTTATTATTTTGACTAATAATACTTATAGTAGCCGCTCCTTGTGTTCCTACTTGTAAGCTGTTAGCCGCCTCATATTTTTTTTCTTTAATAATCCGATAAATACTATCTTCTATTCCAGCTTCAGCAGTATAATATGCCTGGCTTGATTTAATAATATTTCTGGAAATTTTTTCCTGCCCATAAATTAAGATAGAAACACTTGCGCCAATAGTAAAAACCACTGCTAAAATTAAAACAGTAAGATAAAACGCAGCAAACCCTTTTTGATTTTTATTTCTCTTTAACATTTTAAAAAGACCTTAAAGAAGCGGTAGAAGTAAGCTCAACTGACACTTGATTATAATCAACTTTTAGATCGATTTGCACAGAAGGAATAAGCGAATTAGTGGCAATTTGGTTAAATTCTAATTTACTTACTTTCACCCTGTCAGAGGTTAAGGTAATTGCATTTTGAGATTCTTTTTTAAAACAAATTCTGTCTCCGCAAAGAAAAAAATCAATATAAGTCATAACCTCTCCCTCCGGCAGGTATTTTCTTGTTTCTAAAGAAATCTGACCCGGATGAGAACCGAAAACACTGGTTGGAACATAAATGCTTTCTGATTCTTTTATTTCATAGGTTATTATTTCCATCGCTCTTCTGGCATTGTCTAAAGTTTCTCGCATTGCCTTGGTCTTGGCATTAGAATGAATAGCCCAAAGAAAATAAGAAGAAACTGCTGAAATAATAATTGCCAATATTGCCACATAAACTAAGGTCTCAATTAATGTAAAACTTTTTGTCATTGTCTCCAATTAGTTAAAAAAGTTATAATTTCTATCTGACGAGTTTGGCCGCTTATTTGCCAGAAAACAGAAGCTGTTATTTTTTTTGTATCAGAATCAACAGTTCCTTCGCTTTCAACAATGTTATTATCTCCATCTCTTTGAACCTCTCCAAAAACAACTTTTCTCGTAAAGCCGTCTATTGTTTCCTCCCCGACAACTATTTGCCATTGTGGCGGCGTGTCTGTTGTTTTTTCTGAATGATAAATAATCCCGGTGGTAAGAATGCCGAGCCCGTCAGTATTCCAAACTGTTCCGTCTCTGAAATTTCGCACTTGTTCTATTATTCCTTCAGCAATATTCTTAGCTTGGGTCGTTTCTTTAATTAAAACAGAAGTTCTTAAAGAAAAAGCAATCAAACTTAAAACAGCGGTTAATGCGGTAGTAATAATAACAGTGATAATCAAAATTTCTATAACAGCAATTCCCTTTTTGTTATTGTCTTTCCATTGAATTAAAAACATAAAAACCTTTTTCTACAGTATCATCAGCATCAGCTAAATAATGGACAATCTCTTTTTCGATTCCTCCATCAACAATATAAATGAGCGCCTCTTCATTATTTTTGCCGTTGTTTCTGTCACGATGAATACAAAGAAAGGTATTAAAAGCATCAAGAAAATGGGTATGAATGTGAAAAACTTGATTGAAGCCATTTATTATAAAAGGCATATTCTCGTTAGACCAATCAAATTCTGTTTTACCAATATTAAAATAATTAATCATATCAACCGTTTCAATTTGGTCTGGTTCAGGAGTTAAAAATTTAAACTTTAAAGCAGTAGCATTTTGAATAGACCAGCCCAAATCAAAATGATAATGACGGGAATCTTTTTTTCTGGCAATATCAGGAGGAATCAAAGGTTCGGTTAATCCAACCTGTCCGGAATTTTCAATATAAATGCTTTTTGTTTTAGAGGTATCGGTTTTTAATTCTAAAGAAACCTTGCCAAATTGATTAGTTGCGCCAATCACTCTCTCAAAAACTGCTTCTGAACCTCCGCCCGCCAAAGCAATTTCATAAATTTTAACTTTTTTGGAAAGCTCATGAATTTCATTATCGGTTTCCAAAGGGTTATAGCTTGAACCCTTAAACAAAACATATTTATCTGTTTCAAAATAAACTCCCCATTGAATATCTTGTTCTGAAGTTAAGGTTTTATTTTGAGCTAATCTTAAAACATTAATAATTTGCTCGGCTGAATTATTTAGCTCTGATTCTTGTTCAAAAAAACGAAAGGTTGAGACAGCTATTACAAATAAAAGAATAAAAATCCCGATTACTGTTAATAATTCAATAAGGGTAAAACCTTTCATATTTATATGCCTTCTAACATTGAATACATTGGCTGAAGCATTGAAACGGCAAAAAAACCTACCATAATTCCAACAATAATCATTAAAATCGGTTCAATCACCGAACTAAAATTATCAGTAATTCTGCTTACTTCTTCTTCAAAAAAATCAGCTAATTTAGCTAAAATTCGCGATGTTTCGCCTGTCTCTTCACCAACGGTAATCATCTGGATTACGGTTAAAGGATAAATATCCTCATAAGGTTTCAAGGCTTCAGAAAGTTTTTCTCCTTTTTTGACTCTTTCCGCGGCTTTGGTTAAAGCTTTTTTATAATAAACATTTCCCATGGTTTGGGAAACAATTTCCAGCGACCTAACAATAGGAACCCCGGCCGTAATTAAAGAGCTTAAAGTTCGTACCGTAAAAGCAGAGTTGGTTTTTTTAATAATTGGCGAAATAAGCGGAAGCCGTAAAAAAACAGCGTCCATAATCTCTTTTCCTTTTTTGCTTTTGATAAATTGCCAAAAAACAAAAACAAAAACAAAAACAATTAAAACAACCAAATACCATTTTTCAATTAAAAAATCGGTGAGTCCAATTATTAATTGAGTAGTCATCGGCAATTCTATGTTTAAATCCTCAAAGGTCTTGCTTATTTTTGGCACAACCATAATAAGCATTAAAACGCCGATGCCGAGCATTGCCGTTATAATAACTGCCGGATACATCATTGCCCCTTTTACTTTTGAAGATAATTTATGCTGTCTTTCCATCTGCCGCGTTAAGGTTTTTAAAACCTGTTCCAGAGTGCCGGCTTCCTCGCCTACTTTTACCATGCTTTGAAAAAGTTCTGAAAAGATATCGGGATAACCAGCTAAAGCGTCAGAAAAATTCGTTCCTTTAATAACGGTTTCTCTTATGGCAAATAAGGTTTTTTTAAATTTCTTATTCTTTGACTGATTAGCCAAAGAATCTAAAGCTCTTGGCAAAGAAAGACCGGCCCCAATCATTGTCTGTAAATTTCTGGTAAAAAACAGTTTTTCTTTCAAGCTCACGCTGTCAAAAAAGGGAAGCGAAATGTCGTATCTTCTTTTTTTTAATTGTTCTGTTTCGGCTTTTGCCTCAATTAAAATCAAATCCTGATTACGCAGGGTTCTGGCTAATTGATGTTCATCTTTTGCTTCCAAGGTTCCTGATTTTTCTTCGCCTTTTAAAGATTTAGCAGTGTAATGATAAATTGGCATAAGCGCCTCTAATTATTATTCAATAATAACCCTCAACACTTCTTCAATACTGGTAATTCCCTGCGCCGCCTTAATAAAACCATCCTCAATCATTGTGAGCATTCCTTCTTTCTTTGCCTGCTCGGCAATTCGGTCAGAAGTTGCCCTTTTAACGATTAATTCTTTAATGCTTTCAGTAACGGCCAAAACTTCAAAAATACCAATTCTACCCTTATAACCCTCGCTACATTCTCTGAAGGATTTTGGCCTGTAAAATGGAATATCTTTTAAGGTTTGGTTTTCTTTTAACAACTTGTGAGTTCTTAAAATTTTGTTAATTTTATCTAAATCGCAATACTTTTTTAAATTTTTTATTTCTGAATCCGATAATTTGTATTTAATTTTTCCCTCGCAAAGTTTTCTGGTAAGCCGTTGGGCTAAAATCAAATTTAAAGTTGAAGAAATTAAAAATGGCTCTGCCTTCATATCAATCAAGCGGGGAATAGTACCGGCAGCATTAGTGGTATGTAAAGTAGATAAAACCAAATGACCGGTTAAAGCGGCATTAATAGCCAAACCGCAGGTTTCCTTGTCTCTGATTTCGCCAACCATAATAATATCAGGATCCTGTCTGACCAAAGACCTTAAACCAGAAGCAAAAGTGAGTCCAATTTTTGTTTTGACCTGAGTTTGATTAATCCTGGGCATTCGGTATTCAATTGGGTCCTCAACAGTGGAGATATTCACCCCAGGGTTATTTAAAATTTCCATCATTGAATATAAGGTAGTGGTTTTTCCGCAGCCGGTTGGTCCGGTTACCAAAATCATTCCGACCGGTTTTCTCAAATTATTCTGTACTCTTTCCAAGGCCTCTCCTTTTAGACCTAAACTTTCTAAAGTAAAAGCTTTGGCTGTTTCGGATAAAAGCCGCATAACAATTTTTTCTCCCGTAGAAACCGGCAAAATGGAAACACGGATAGAATACTTGTAATCTTCGGCTTCAATTTTAAATCGGCCGTCTTGGGGAAGTCGGTGTTCGTCAAGCTTTAAATTGGAAAGAACTTTTATTCTGGCAACAATTCCGGAAGCAGCTATCTTTGGTAAAGTCATCGCGTCATGTAAAATTCCATCAATGCGATAACGCACTATAACCTCTTTTTCCAACGGCTCAATATGGATGTCAGACGCCCGCTGTAAAATAGCGTGTTTTAACAAGGTCTCAACAATTTTTATAACCGGCAGTTCTTCGGCAACTTTTTTAAGTTCGTCTTTTTCTTCTCCCTCATCACCCCGCTCTTCCTTAAGAAAGGACGGGGTGGTAGAGGGTTTAATTGATTTAATTCCTTTCGCTTCTTTCTTAATTATATCGCCAAATTCCGCTTCCAAGGTTTTTTGGTATTGTTTCAAAACATTTTTAATACTTTCAGGAGTAGTTAATCGCGGCAAAATTTTTAAGGGAGTGGTTTTTTTAATAAACTCAATGGTTCTTAAGTCCTCCGGGTCTAACATTGCCACTTCTATATTATCTCCCTTTTTTCGGAACGCCACGATATTATGAGAACGGGCAATCGGTTCAGGAATAATTTTTAAAATTTCTAAGGGCACTTTTTCTTTGGCTAAATCAATAAAAGGAATTCCCAAAATATACGCTTCAAGCTGAGTTAGTTTTTCTTGCTCAATTAAACCATCGGAAATCAAAACATCGCCAACTTGCTGATTGGTTTTTTTTGCCTTCTTTAAGGCATTTTCAAACTGCTTTTGGCTAATTAAACCACTGTCCAATAAAAAAACCTTTAGTTGCCGTGTTTCCACTCTCATAATCTATTCGCTGAGGGCTTTTTTGACCTTTTCCGCGAGCTCTTCCAAACTATAATTCGCTTTTACAAGATAGGTGGTTGCTCCTAATTCCATTGCTTTTTCTATTTCTTCTATACCTTCCAGATTAGTTAGAACAATTACCGGGATGTTTTTTATTTCTTCGTCTTCCTTTATTTTTTTTAAAACTTCAAGTCCGTGAATTTTCGGCAAAATCAAATCAAGTAAAATCAAATCCGGCTTTTTTGTTTTGGCCAATTCTAAGCCGATTTCCCCGTCTAAAGCAGAAATGTGTTCGTAACCTTCTTGCGACAATTTTTCGCCAAAGGTTTTTTGAAGAGCCGATTCGTCTTCAATAAAGAGTATTGACTTCATTTTAATGTCCGCTGAATTAACTCTGAACTATATGCTGAATTACGCTGAAAATATATCAGCGTTGAATCAGCGACTAAATCAGCGACTTATCAGCGGTATAGTAAACCAAAATGTCGACCCTTTTTCTTCTTCGGATTTAAACCCGATTTTTCCTCCTAACTTTTCAATAATACCCTTGGCAATATATAAACCTAAGCCGGTTCCCTGGGTTTGATATTTCATAATATTTTTTGACCTAAAAAATCTTTGAAAAATGTATTTCTGGTCTTGCTCGGGAATACCAACTCCAAAGTCCTTAATTTCAAAGTAAATATTTTTATCTGTTTTTGAAAGTTTTATTTCTACCTTTTCTTTTCTTTTGTCTCCTGGCCGAAGATTCCTTTTAGAAGGTTTAATATACCTTACAGCATTATCTAAAAGATTTTCAATTGCTAATTCTATCTGCTTAGGGTCAACAAAAACCATTGGCAGGTTTTCCCGGGCTTCAAATGTTATTTTTATATTAAGAACGTCGGCAAATGTTTTAAATCTTAAAATCAATTTTTCAATCAAATCTTTCATATTTACCTTTTCCTTGTTTAATAGAATCGTTCCCTGTTCAATACGCGAAACAAGCAATAAATCATTAATTAATTCTTCCATTCTTTTGTTGTTTTCTTTGATGATTTTTAAATATTCGGACTGCTTTCCAACCTTTTTACCAGAAGATAAAAGTTCTATCGTCCATTTTAAGTTGGTGAGCGGGGCGCGCAATTGATGAGAAACCACGCTAACAAATTCTGATTTCATTCGATTGGCTTCGGCCAGCCGCTCAAAACTGCGATTGATAATAAAAGTAATAACAAATAAAATTGTCGTCAAACCGAATATAATTAAAATCACTATTTGAGGATTAGTAATATAAAGGGCGGTGATTAAATAAGTAGTAATTACCGTAGCAATAATAACAAGCCCCATTAGCATAAAAAGGAATTGAGGACACTGCCAGAGAGGAATATGGTATTTTTTGCATTGAGCAAAGATATTTAATTGAGCGAGAATTTCTTTGAAAGTCATTAGTTTAATTTCGTTAGAAATCAAGGTTCTAAGAAGCTTTGCTTCTTATGGTTCTTATTATAACATTGCCCAAAAGAAAATAAAATGATATAAAAAAGTTATCGGGGTATAGTGCAACGGTAGCACGAGTCCTTTGGGAGGATTTAGTCCCAGTTCGAATCTGGGTACCCCGACCAAATTAGACATTGCAAAAAATCGCTAAGGCGCTGGATGTTCAAATTAATTATTTATTAAAGTAAAATCTATGAAAAATTATCAAGGCGTTATTATTGAGGAGTCTCTTGAAAATAAAAATATCCTCAAAAAAATAAAGATTATTTCAACGAGAATTGAAAAAGTTGTGGAGAAACACAAAACCTCGTGGCTTTCGCAATGGACTTTACATACTGTTGAAATTCCAGAAGACAAAGCAAAGAAAATTGCCGAAGAAATTAGCAAGTCGCTTGACCGCGCTCACGATGGCTCGTGGTATGCCGATTTCAAAAACGATACACACCATTATATTATTTTTCGCGATAAAATTTTCTACATACACCGAGAAAGCAAAAAGCAATATGACGAAGCGAAACGCTATGGCATTTCGCTCGGCATACCGGAATATCAAGTAGATTTCCATCCCTAAATCTCTAACTTTCAAAAATTGTTCCTTAAAATTTGAATACCTGTTTATAGTATGATATAATATAAGAAATGGGTTCGAATAATTGCAAAATAAATTATGAAACTTTTAAGTCTCAAAGAAAAAGCTATAAATTACCGAGAACGAGGTTATTCTTATGGTATGATTTCTGAAAAAATGGGATTAGCAAAAAGTACTCTCAGTAATTGGTTAAAAGAAGTAATCTATAAACCCAATAGAGAAGTTGAAAAACGGATTGGATTAGGACGAATAAAATCTGCCAACTACAAACATAATCAGAAAGTAAACAGCATAAAAGAAATGAAAAGAATTGCGAAGAAAGAATTAGGAAAATTAACAAAAAGAGATTTATGGTTATTAGGAATTGGTTTATATCTCGGTGAAGGTACAAAACTACAAGAGTGTGCCCAAATTGCAAATTCTGACCCAGAAATAATAAAATTAATTATTAAATGGTTGCGAGAAATCTGCGGTCTTGATACTGAAAATTTTACTATTGCCATTCATACTTATCCAGATAATAATATTAAAGATACAATAAATTTTTGGTCAAAAACAACAGGTATTCCTAAAAAACAATTTAGCAAAACTCAAATTGATAGAAGAACTAACAAAACAAATAAAAAGAAAAGAAAACTTCCCTACGGAACAATTCGTTTAACTGTACGAGCAAACGGTAAAAAAGAATTTGGTGTAAATCTTCATCGACGAATTATGGGTTGGATTGAATCTGCTTCAAAACAAACTTAATCTATATTAGTTGCGGGTGTCGTATAGCGGCTATTATGTAACTTTTCCAAAGTTAAGATGAGGGTTCGATTCCCTTCACCCGCTTAAACAACCCCGCCAGTCCAATGGACTGGCGGGGTTTAGTGATTAGAAATTAGGCATTTTCACTTGGCGTATTCCACCACTCTATTTTCCCTGATTACGTTAACTTTAATCTCGCCCGGATATCTTAATTCTTCCTGAATTCTCCGGGCGATTTCTTGAGCCAGTTTTTTGGTAGCTAAATCATCAATCTGCTCCGGCTTAACAAAGACCCTTATTTCTCTGCCGGCTTGAATTGCGTATGCTTTTTCCACGCCGGAAAAAGAAAGAGCAAGAGCTTCTAATTCTGCCAGCCGTTTTAAGTAATGCTCCAAGGTATCTTTCCTGGCGCCGGGTCGGGCGCCTGAAATTTGGTCCGCTACCTGAACAATTATTGCTTCAAGAGATTCATAAGGATATTCCTCATGATGAGATTTCATAGCTGATATTACTTCTTTTTCCTCTTTAAATTTTTCTAAAATTTTGATTCCAATGTCGCAATGCGAACCTTCTACCTGATGGTCTACTGCTTTGCCAATATCGTGTAAAAGACCGGCTCTTTTACAAATTGCCGCGTTAGCGCCAATTTCCGAAGCAATAGCTTCGGCTAAAAAAGCAACTTCAATTGAATGGAGCAGAACATTTTGGCCATAACTGGTTCTAAAACGCAATCTGCCTAATAACTGAACTATTTTGGGGTCTAAACCTAAAATTCCGGTCTCATAAACAGCTATCTCGCCGGCTTCCTTGATTTGAGAATTAATTTCTGATTCAGCGTCTTTTACTTTTTCTTCAATTCGTGTGGGCTGAATTCTTCCGTCAGCAATTAATTTTTGCAGAGCCAACTTGGCAATTTGACGCCGAATTGGATCAAAACTGGAAATAATCACTGCTTCCGGCGTCTCATCAACTATGAGTTCTACTCCGGTAAGTTTTTCTAAAGTTTTGATATTTCTTCCTTCTTTGCCAATAATTCTTCCTTTAATTTCCTCGGAAGGCAAAGTTAAAGAGGTAGTGGTAATTTCTTGGGCTTGAGAAACCGCGCATTTTTGAATTGTTTGGGCTAATATCTCCTTAGCTCTTTTTTCAAACCGAGATTGGCCTTCCATTTCCAATTTTCTCATTCTTTCTAAAATTTCTTTTTGATATTCTTTTTCCAGATTTTCCAACAGTTCTTGTTTTGCTTTCTGACTGGAAAGCCCGGAAACTCTTTCTAATTTTTCTATGGCTTGAGATTTTAGGTTTTCTAATGTCTCTTTAACTGCTCTTAATTTTTCTTTTTTCTGTTGAAATTCTTTCTGGACTAATTCAAAATCAGAAAGTTTGCGGTCTAAAATGTTTTCTCTCTTTAATAAGACCTTTTCAGTGTTAAAAAGAGCGTCTCGCCTGTTGTCTGTTTCTTTTTTAGCTTTTTCTAAAATCTGGTCAGCTTGAGCTTTTGCTTGAGAAATTTTCTTGCCAATCTTGGCTTCTATGGTTCGGTAATTTCTTTTGGCAATTGACTGACGCGCGTAATAACCCAGCAAAGAACCAATAACAACAGCAATTATGCCCGTTATTAAAGGGATAAATTGATTCATATTTTTGACTTAAAAATTGGATATTTAGCATTTGATTTAATACGAAAAAAATCCAAAGTTCAAAATTATTTCTTTATGTTCTATATTTTAGCAAAAAAAAATCTCCTTGTCAAAAAAAAAGTCCCGCATTTTGCGGGACTGAAATTATTATTTTTATTTAACATCGGTTTCCCAAATATCTATCTCTATTATTACTCCATTTATATCTTTTGCTTTTATTTCTCCTCCTTTAATAGAGATAATTTCATACCCTTGTCTTAAAATCCATTTGACAATATTTTGACATCTTTCAACATTATCGGAACCGGAACACAATGCCTCAACCGGTCCGCAAATATCTCCCTCGTCTATTACTCCATCGCAATCATTATCTAAACCATCGCATTCTTCTGGACTTGGACCTATTTCTCCTTCGCAAGGGCCTAAATCAAAAGGGTCATTACAAGTTTGGGTGCCAGATTTACAAACACCTATATCAGTTCCACATTTGTTTGTTGTTCCTTTAATACAAGCAAAATTTTCATCAATTTCTCCATCGCAATCATTATCCCGGGCATCCCAAATTTCTATTGGCGTAGTGTTTCTCCAAGCCCAAGTTCCTTCTTCGTATGTGCAATATAAGGTTTCCCCTCCACAACTCTGACTCTGACAATAAATATGAGATGCTGAAAAACAGTAATAAACTGGTCCATCCGATGCTTCTTTACAATAAGAATCGCATCTTCTGTTATATTTTAAACAATTTTCTCCGCAAAAATCAGGAAGGGGATAGTTCGGGGATTGACTATTACACTCTTCCGCTGCTTCGCCGCATCCATAATGACAGATATTAGTATCATCATAACCGGAACAATCTGCCCGGCATTGGTCAACTGTATTATAAAAAGAGCACCTTTCCTTACAACCATAACCAAAGCAGTTATTACTCGGGTCGCAAGTTTCGCCGCAGTTTTGGACCCCATCGTTGCAGTGAGCAACCCAGCCAACAGTTTGGTCGCAGACACAATCAAAAAGACACTCTCCCTCATACGCGCAGCCATAAATACAGTAATTATTATCTACATAATCACAACTATGTCCTTTTGCATTGCCGCAGTTGTCGTGTAAAGCGGAAACCGAGCAAGGGTCAGAATCGCTATAAGTGTCATCGCTATTGCTCACATAGCCATCCGGTGGAACCGGAACTTCGTCACAAGTTGAGGTAGTGTTGCTTGGGTCGCCATAACCATCGCTGTCAGCATCGCGGTAAAAGACATTCTCTTCGCCGCCGCAAATGTCACAAACGCAGCTATTGCTGCAACATTCCTCATTTAGTAAACAGGGTTCGTTGTCAGCTTTGCAAGACGGCGCGCATACTCCTTCAACGCAACTGTTACTGCAACATTCCTCATTTATTAAGCAAGAATCACCATCGGCTCCTTTATCATCAACGCAAGTTGCATAATCACAATCGCCGCAGCAAAGAGTATCATAAATGCCGCACTCTCCGCAACTTACCTCACAAACAGGATCGTAATCACAATATCCGCAATAAGGACAAACAAAATCACAACCGCCGGAACAATACCCATTGGCTATACACCAGTCGCAAATTTCCCAATCCACGCATTTTTGAGGACAGATATAGACGCAGGATTGCTGACCATCGCAAAAATTACAATTGCCGAGGTCGGTATAACATTGACTCCAAGTACAATCGGATTGGCATATTTTAATACCCGGGGTTTCTCCGACTAAACAAGATTCTAAATCACTTAAAGATTTATCACACCCCTCTTCACAGTTAAGAATTCCATCTCCGCAGTGTTCTTTCCAGCCAATAGTTTGGTCGCAAATATAATCCCTTAAATCAGAATAAACTTCTCCGCACTCTCTATCATACGCGCAGCCATAAATACAATAGTTATTATTTTCATAATTACAACTATATCCTTTTGCATTGTAGCAGTTATCAAGCAAAACATTCACCGAACAAGGATCAGAATCATAAATTTCGCATTCATTATCATAACCGTCTAAATCAGAAGCAGAACCGGCATTGGTCCAGACATCATTACAGCCGCCGCAACAGGCTGTGCCTTCTATTTGATATGTTTTATCATTCAGACACTGGGTGTTGGTACAGGCCGGGTCATAAGTACAATATCCGCAATAACCGCAAACAAAATCGCAACCGCCGGAACAATGGTCATTGGCTACACACCAGTCGCAAATTCCCCAATCCACACATTTTTGAGGGCAGACATAGACGCAACTCCTTCCCTGGTCATCACACCAAGTACAATTGCCGAGGTCGGTATAACATTGACTCCAAGTACAATCGGATTGGCATATTTTAACACCCGGGGTTTCTCCGACTAAACAGGCCTCTAAACTATCTGGAGAACAAACACCTTCACCGATACAAACCCAATCACCCCACGCAATACAATCATCTTGACACACTTTTTCTAATGTCCCGCAGTTGCCGCAGGTCGCGCCTGTTTCAGGCGGCCATGCTTTATCGCATCCCTCTCCGCAGTTCTGTTTCCCGTCGCCGCAGTGTTCTTTCCAGCCAGTGCCTAAAACACAAACATAATTTAAGGCGCATTCTCCATCGGTCACACAGCCATATTTACAACTGTTATTGCTAAAATCAGCGCAATTTGTTCCAAAATCAGTAGCATTTTTACAGTTATCAAGAGGGGAACTAACTGAACAGGGATTATCATCATAAGATTCGCATTCATTATCATAGCCGTCTAAATCAGAGTCAGTGCCAATATGGGTTGTATCACAAGCAGGAGGATTACAAATTTGACACGCGCCCCCACTGCAAGTTTTAAGACAATATTTATTATCGTTGGTCTGACATTTATATTTACCTGATACGCAGCCACAATTACTGGAACTGCAGGTTCTGGTTTCAATTCCGCACTGGGTACCGTCTGCTTTGTTTCTGGTGCTTCCGGTATCCACCCACTGTGTGTTCGTTACATTATAAGTACAAAGTCCCAACCAAGACAAACAGTAGTAATCTCTGTATTCTTGTTCCTTTTGTTCTTTTTCTTTGCAATCGTTAGTTGGGTCATCTACCCATATTTTAGGATTACCAGTATCATACCAGCGGTCATCACTATCACAATCGTAATAGAACTCTTGACCTGTCCAAGATTCGTGGTCGTTACAACTACCTGCTTCACAATAGTAATCGTGGAATTTATGTCTTCTCCACTGTTCATTTCCCGGCTGGCAGTAATAATCCCATCCTTCTTCAGTATAGTCGGAACCGCAATCAGTGCCGTTTGGTTTGTTCCTGCCGAAGCCAGTGTCTATCCATTGGGTACTCGTTACTGAATAAGTGCAACTTCCTCCTGAACAGGCATAATCTCTGTATTCTTGTTCCTTTTGTTCTTTTTCGGTACATTCTGTGGCGCTTACCCAATCAGTATTGCCAGTGTCATACCAACCGTCAGTGCCGCAATCTGTGCCGTCTGTTTTGTTTCTGGTGTTGCCAGTGTCTACCCATCTTGTATCTATAATACTGCCAGTGCAACCACAATGACATTCATAAAGGGAATAAGATGTCCAATCATAATAGTTTTCCTTTTTCTGTTCCTTTTCTGTACATTCTGTATTACCTACCCATTTTCTCTCTCCGCTGTCTTCCCAGCCGTCATAATCAT
>DAOWKS010000002.1 GCA_030643665.1 bacterium | reverse complement strand
ATATTTCTTTAATTTTCAATTTTGGATTATGTTTTCTGGGAACATCTATCTCATCCTCTCCAAATATTATCTCTCCGTTCTCTAAAACTGCTCCTATGTGAGAATATTTAATTGTAGCCGGCAGAACTTGATGATTTTTTAATTCTAAAAATTCATTAACAATTTTTAAAACTTTTTTAAAATCTCTCAAATTATATTCCAGTCCACTAATGAAAACATTGCCAAAACTATGGCCTTTATGACCATCGTCAAAAATTTCTCTTCCTAATCTAAATCCAAAAAGCTCTTTTTTCCATTTGGTAGCTTCAGATAAAGCTAAAAATTGCCTTCTTAAATCCCCAGAAGGCAATATTCCGAAATCAATTCTTAACTGACCACTTGAGCCTCCGCTTTCTAACATTGAAGATAAAGCTGTGATTTTTACCGGATATTTTTTGAGTTCAGATAAAATTACATTTGGAAGAGCTGTTCCTCCTCCAAAACAAACAATTTCTTTTTTAGGCATAGTTTTAAATTAGAGACAAAATTATTTTTGCTAAAACATCAAAGTCATGGACTATCGGACCCTTAGGCGTAGTTAACAAATCAGCGCCTATTACTTTCGGGTTTTTCTTAGCTAACTTTTTTCTATCAAATTTAACATAGTCAAAGACAAACGGTTCTTCTTTTTGGTATTCTAAAATTCTTTCTTTTGTAGGAATTCTTTGATTGTAAATTACATAATCTAAAACGTGTTTTCCCAAATAATTTTCAATTTTTTCAGTAAAATCAGAAACATCCAACCCAATCGTTTCGCCAAGTTTTGTCATTGCGTTACAAATGTAAATTTTCTTAGCTTTACTTTTTTGAATTGCTTCTGGAATTCCTCTAATTAAAAAATTAGGAATCAAAGAAGAATATAGGTCGCCCGGCCCGATAACAATAGCATCTGCTTCCATAATTGCTTTTTTAACCTCTAAAGAAGTTTTAACCGGGGGTTCCAACCAAACCTTTTTTATTTTTAAAAAGGGATTTCTTAAGGGAATATCAATCTCGCTTTCTCCTTTCAGAATTTGTCCATTTTCCAATTGGGCATAGACATTGCAATTCTCTAAAGTGGCTGGCAGGGCTTTTCCTTTAGCCCCAAGTATTTGTTCAATCTCTTCCTTACCATTTCTAAAACCTCCCATCTTTTCCAAAGCCGCAATTAAAATGTTTCCTAAATTATGGCCGTCTAATTCTCCACCTTTAAATCGGTAATTCATCATTTCAACCCCTTGAATATGATCAGAAAGGGAAGCAATGATTCTCCTAATGTCTCCCGGAGCTAAAACTTTATAATCCCTTCTTAATTTTCCGGTTGACCCTCCACTGTCAACCATTGAAGTGATTCCACAAACATTCTGGCTTAATTTTCTAAAAACTCTGATTAAAGGAGGAATTCCGCTGCCTCCTCCAATAACAACAATTTTTTTAATTCCAGAGTAAAAAGGAGGTTTAAATCCTCTTACTGTTCTGATGAAAATTTCCGGGTGGTCAATATCTATATTCTTTGTCTTGCCAATTTGAATAACGAATTTTAAAAGCCCGATATATCTTATTATTGATTTATATAAACCTTTCGCTCCAATTTTCAATTTATCAACATAAAATATGTCACTGGCTCGGGCGGCTTTATTCAAAACCGCTTCGTAATTCTTCATCCTTTCCGGGTCTACCACTAAAATTATCTCACCCTGAGTTAAAACTTCAATAGCGCTATAAAAAATCAAGGGCCCAAAAATAGCTTCGGCTTGAGTTCTGGTTACTTCTTCAAATTTAGTTTCTGTTTCCTGGGATAAACCTCGAGAACCAACAATAACTACTCTCCTCGTTCTTAAAAATTTATCAACAATCTCCTTAGGAAATTCAAGTTTTGATTTCTTTTCAATTTGTTCTATTTCTTTGTTTGTAATTGGTTTATAATCTCCAAATTTCTCTGAAATTAACTGGTTAACTACATAATATTGCTCCACTACTGTTTTTGTTGCTACATCTGAAATTTGCTCTCCGCAAATCATCGGAATTACATAATCAGCATATTTTGTGATAGTAGAATTTTTATTACCAGTAATAGCTATCTTAATTTTTGCCTTAGTGTTTTTTAAAGCCGCGATTGTCTCCTCTGTTTCTCCGGAAAAACTCAAAGCGATAACAGTATTGGCTGAAAATTTCGAAACTTCATTAGCATAACGCACTTTTACATTAACCCCTAATTTATCAGTCATCTCCTCTATTCCCCAACCAGGTAAATCAATACTACTGGAAACGCCGGTAATCAAAATCGGCTCTTCTAATAAAGAGGAGATTTTTTTGAGGGAAATTTTTCTCCTTTTCCTTAAAATTTTCGGAATTTCCTTTATCTCTTTTTCAATATGAAATTTCGCAACTTCTTTTTTCATAGTTTCTTTTTGTCCACTTACGATATTTTTTATATTAACATACTAAATTAAATCTTGTCAAATAACATTTTTTGACATATTTCAATTTTTATCGTAAACTAAATTAATTAATATGGCAGATAAATTTCTAATCAAAGGCGGGATTCCTCTTTCCGGAACAGTGGAGATTTCCGGTTATAAAAATGCGGCCGGCGCGGTTCTGGCTGCTGTTTTACTTTCAGAACAAGAATCAATTATTGATAATTTGCCTCTTTGCACCGATGTTTTGGATCAAATTGAGATTTTAAAACAAATAGGAGCAGAAATTGTATGGCTGGGAGAAAAAAAGATTAAAATTAATCCGTCTGATATTAATCCGGAAAAAATTCCGGCCGAACTTTTTGAAAAAATGAGGGTTTCGGTTTTGTTAATCGGACCCTTTTTAGCCCGATTTAAAAAATTCAAAATCCCCCATCCCGGCGGCGATAAAATTGGCTTACGGTCAATTTCAACTCATCTTGAAGCTCTGAAAAATTTCGGAGTAAAAACTGAAGAAAAAGATGGGTTTTATCATTTTGAAAGGCCGGAAAATTTAGAAGGAAGAAGAATTGTCTTAAAAGAGTTTTCAGTCACAGCCACAGAAAATGTAATGATGTTAGCCGCTTTAGCCAAAGGAAAAACCAGAATTGAAATTGCCGCGGCCGAACCCCAGGTTCAGGATACTGGAAAAATTCTTCAACTAATGGGAGTGAAAATTTCAGGATTAGGAACTCATACTATTGAAATTGAAGGTCAAGAAAAATTAAAGGGTGTTTCTTTTTCAATTTGTCCCGACCTTTTGGAAGCAGGAACCTTTTTTATTGCTCTTGCCGCAACTGGCGGCGAGGGACTGATAAAAAAAGTTAATCCAGAGCATTTAATTATGTTTTTGGAAAAAATGAGAGAAATAGGAGTGAATTTTAAAGTTAGCGAAAAGGAAATTTTAGTGAAACCTTCCAAAGAATTTAAGGCGACAAAAATTCAAACTCTCCCTTATCCTGGTTTTCCCACTGATTTACAACCCCAAACTTCAATTTTATTAACCCAAGCCCAAGGAAAAAGTTTAATTCACGAGCCCTTATTTGAAAATCGTTTTCAGCATCTGCAGGAATTAAAAAAAATGGGCGCGGATATTGAAATTACCGATCCTCACCGGGCTTTAATTTTTGGCAAACAAAAATTAATTGGCAATAAAATAAACGCTTCGGATATCAGGTCAGGCGCCGCTTTAATTTTAGCCGGTTTAGTTGCTGAAGGGCAAACTTTAGTTGAAAACATTTCTCAAATTAACCGAGGATATGAGAAAATTGAAGAAAAATTAAAAAAACTCGATGCTCAAATCGAAAAAGTTTAGTCCTATTAATTTTCTCATAGATAAAAAAATACTACTGAATGAAAAAGTTCAGTAGTTTTAAATTTTTTTGTTGTTTTTGCTTATTCAAGTTCAAGCAAACTGGTGTGTTTCGATGAATTCAACCGTTTCGTTGTATTGATCCTGAGTGATTAATTCCTCTCCGAGATAAAAGTCCGCTACATCCAAAATTTCAAAGAGTGCCTCAAACTCATAGCCATCACGGATAAGCGCTTTTCCACCGCCTTGCTGTCGATCAAAAGCTACAATGGTTCGTTTGACTTCAATTCCTTCTTTTTTAAGTATTTCTATCGCATCGCGCTTACTCTTATTCGTAGTAATCACATCGTCCAACAGGTTGTATTCCCAACCTGGATTGATTTCTCCGATTATCAAAGACCCTTTTTGCGTTCCATACTCTTTTGGCTGACTGCAAAGCATAACTAATGGAACTTCTACAATCTCTCTCGCTCCTGCATGGGCGTATAAGGAAGTAGCAGTGGCTAAGGGTTTACCTGCTTCTGGAACACCGATTACACACTGAATTTTATCTGGATATTCAGAAACTTCTTTGATTTTTTCAAAGAAGAGTTCTCCGAGTTCCCATAAAAGGTCTGGTCGATTAAACAGAGGTTTCCGTAAATCCACATATATCGGCGAGCAAGATTTATCCTTCAGTTGAGTTAGTTCTCCGACTTTTACTGCTCCTGCTTTCCGAAGTCTAATTAGAACACTTATTTCGGTCAAACTGCGTTTCATTTTTTTCTTTTCACCTCCTAAGTTTTTCAAAAAATAAGGCGGGATAAAAAAGTCCCAACCCTTCCTTTATTTCTTTACTTTTTTGTTATTTCTTCCTTAACTATTTCTCTTTCTTGTTCACCAAGGAAGTTTCCCGAGGCGGCGTACGATAGCATTATTTATATCATCTCTGCCAAATTTTACCGCTTTTTCAGTGGCATCTAAATAATTCTTTGGCTCGCACTTAAAGGGACCCTTGATATAGGCAAAAGTTCCTCCTCTTGATATATTAGCTATCACTCCCAAGCCATTCTCATCAATTCCTGCTATTGCTCCATCAGCGCCTCCGCCTTGCCCAAGTCCTCCGGGAAGACTGTATCCCGGAGCTAAAAAGAAGCTTTTTGGCAAGGTCTTTCTCATAAAAGGCGCGTCCTCGGGTTTAGTTGCTCCCATTACCACTCCTACATTAAAGTAGCCATTTATTCCTTTGGTGCCTTCTCTCCATTCTTTCACTAAAAGGGTTACCTCTTGCCAAACTCTCAGGCCAGATTTGGTCTCTAACTGTTCAACTCTTGAATTTGGCTTGAAAGATGTTTTGGCAATAATAAAAACACCTTTCCCGAATTGTAATTCTCCCTCTATGTATTCTCTCGTTGATTCCTTCACTTCTTTCACAAACGGATCAACGGAAGAATCTGCGATATAAGCAACCATTGTAACTGCGTTGACATCATAAGATGGCTCTTGTGTAATTCCGTTGTTAGGTGTCCACTTATCCACTTTCCCTATCCATCCTTTTGCATCCATCATTGCCGTATCTGACCCATCAGCGCATTTTGCGTCTATAAGCACTAATAGTCCTT
>DAOWKS010000030.1 GCA_030643665.1 bacterium | reverse complement strand
GAATTTGTAAGAACCAAAGGACATTATCATAAAGGAAAATATCAAGAAATATATAAAGTTTTAGATGGTAAAGCAATTTTTTTAATGCAAAAAAAGAAAAACTCTTCAATAGAAGATGTTTACGCAATCAAAGCGAATAAAAATGATATTATAATAATCCCCTCTTTTTACGGACATATTACTATAAATCCATGTAAAAAAACCTTGAAAATATGTAACTGGATTTCTAAAAAATGCAAAAGTAATTACTTGCCAATGGAAAAAATGAAAGGCGCCGCTTATTTTTACACCAAAGACGGCTGGGTCAAAAACAAAAACTATCAAAAAATCCCAAAACTGCGTTTTGAAAAACCATTAAAAAAAATGTCGAAAAACTTGGATTTTTTAAGATGAAAAAAAAATAATATGGAAATTCGTAAAGTAGTTATTCCGGCTGCCGGCTGGGGAACAAGATTTTTACCCCAGACAAAAGCAATGCCTAAAGAAATGCTGTCAGTTGTGGATAAGCCGGTTATACAATATGTAGCAGAAGAAGCAGTCGCTTCCGGAATTGAAAATATTATTATCATCACCGGCTGGCAAAAAAGGGCAATTGAAGACCATTTTGACCGTTCTTTTGAATTGGAAAAATATCTGGAATCCAAGGACAAAAAAGAAGAATTGGAACAAATTAAAAAAATCGCTCAATTAGCTAATTTTATTTATATCAGGCAAAAAGGAAAATATTATGGAAATGCTGTGCCAATTTTATCTGCCCGACCGGCTATTGATAACGAACCCTTTGCCGTGCTATGGGGAGATGAATTTATCACGGCTCAACCGCCGCGTCTCGCCCAGATGATTGAGGCTTATAAAAAACATAAAGGAGTAATAATTTCAGCTGTCAGGATTGAAACAAAAGACCAACTTTCCCGTTATGGTATTGCTGAAATGGAGCCAATAGATGAAAATGTTTTTAAAATTAAAAAAATTGTTGAAAAACCTTTGCCAAGCGAGGCGCCTTCAAATTTAGCCACTCACGGGGCATATATTTTACCTCCGGAAATTTTTGAGATTATTAAAAATTTACAACCGGGCAAAGACGGAGAAATTTGGCTAACCGATGCCATTAATGAATTGATTAAAATCGGCTTTCCGGTTTATGGCTGCGAAATAAAGAATGCTAAATATTATGATACCGGCAATAAACTTGAATATCTAAAAACAGTTGTGGAATTTGCTCTCCGTCGGCCTGATTTTTCCAAAGAATTTAAAAAATATCTCAAAAATTTGCTAAATTCAAAATTATGAACCCAAGAATTAAAATTTTGTCTTCTAATTTTTCATTAAAATTATGAAAGGTTTTATTTTAGCGGCCGGTGAAGGAACCCGGCTCTATCCTCTCACCTTAGAAATTCCAAAACCCTTATTGCCGGTAGGAAAAATACCCCTCATCACTTATTTAGTCAACCTCTATCTAAAATACGGAATCAATGACATTAAAATTAATGTCCAAAAAAAACATCTAAAAGATTTTTTGAAATGGAAAGCAACTTGTTTCCCAAAAGAAAAAATTGAATTTATAAAAGAAACAAAACCTTCAGGCACTTTTACCCCAATAGTTAAAAAAAAGACACAAAAATGGTTTTCGGAACCAATAGTCGTTTCCAACGGAGACGAATTAAAAGATTTGAATCTTAAAAAAATGGTTGTCTGGCACAAGCAAAAAAAAGCCTTGGTGACAATTGGTTTGGTCAAAGTAAAAGACGCAAAAAATTACGGCGTGGCTAAGATGGAAAAAGATAGAATTATTGAATTTATTGAAAAACCAAAAAATCCTCCCTCTTCCTTTATTAATTCCGGCATTTATATCTTAAACCCTGAAATCAGAAAATATTTCCCAAAAAACACAAAATTTTCTATGTTAGAAACAGACCTCTTTCCTAAATTAGCCAAACAAGGAAAACTTTTCGGTTATAAATGGAAAGGAAGATGGATGGATGTGGGAAATTTTGAGCGCTGGGAAAACGCCATCAAAAACTGGAATAAAAAGTAATTCTATGCGGGCGTGGTGGAACGGCAGACACGCGAGCTTCAGGAGTTCGTAGGAGAAATCCTGTGAGAGTTCAAATCTCTCCGCCCGCACCATTAAACTATGTATAATCTTCAAAATCCCCATAAACAAATATCTAACAATCTTCGCATAATTCCATTAGGCGGTCTTGGCGAAGTGGGAAGAAATATGTTCATATTTGAATATGGCCAGGCGATTTTGATTATTGATATGGGCCTTCGCTGGCCTGAAGAAGATATGCCGGGAATTGACTGTATTATACCTAATATTTCTTATCTAAAAGGAAAAGAAAAAAATATCCTGGGCTTAGTTTTCACCCATGGCCATTATGACCACATTGGCGCAGTCCCCTATTTGCTCAGAAAAATCTGGCACCCCAATTTTCAAATTTTTGCTTCTCCTTTAGCCAAAGCGTTAATTCTTAAAAGACAAAAAGAATTTTCTCAACAGCCAAAATTAGATATTGAAACGGTCAAAAATGGCTCCAGAATAAAATTGGGCCCTTTTCACATTGAATTTTTTAAACAAAATCATAACATTCCGGACAACTTAGGACTTTTTATTGAAACGCCTGTCGGCAATATCCTGCATACTTCTGATTTTAAATTTGACGCGCATCCGGTAAATGACTTGCCAACCGATTTTGAAAAACTCAAATCCTTGGGCCAAAGAAAAATTCTGCTTTTAATGTCTGATTCTACCGGCGCCGAAGACGAAGGCCATTCTTTTTCAGAGAAAGAAATTTTTGAGAATCTCGCCAAAATTTTTGAAAAGGCAGACGGAAGAATTATTGCCGCTACCTTTAGTTCCCTTCTCAATAGAATTCAGCAAATTATCACCCTCTCGGAAAAATTTCATAGAAAGGTAGTTATTGACGGCTATACAATGAAAACTAATGTAGAAATCGCCAAGAGATTAGGTTATCTTAAGTCGGAAAAAGGAACTTTAATAACGATTAAAGAAATTGAAAATTATCCTAACTCCAAGCTCACTATTCTCTGCACCGGCGCCCAAGGAGAAGCCGAAGCCGTATTAATGAGAATTGCCAATAGAGAACATAGATTACTCCGCTTTAGAAAAGGAGACGCCGTAATTTTCTCTTCCTCAATTATTCCCGGAAACGAAAGAACAGTCCAAATTCTCAAAGATGACATTTTAAGGCAGGGAGTTAAAGTCTTTCATTATAAAATGATGGATATTCATGCCGGCGGCCACGCTCAAAAACAGGAATTAAAACAAATGCTTACGATTATGAAACCAAAGTTCTTCTTGCCTATTCACGGCCAATATTCAATGTTGGTAGCTCACGCTGAATTAGCGCAAGAAATGGGTCTGCCGGAAAAAAATATCTTAATAGCTGAAAACGGCGAAATAATTACTCTCAATCAGAAAAGAATTTTTGTTGAAAAAAGAACAGTGCCTTCAAATTATGTAATGGTTGACGGTTTGGGAATTGGCGATGTTGGAGAAATTGTCTTGAGGGACAGGCATATGCTGGCTGAAGACGGAATGTTTGTTATTATAACCGTAGTTGACCGACAAGCCGGCAAAGTCAAGGGTTCACCTGATATAATATCAAGAGGATTTGTTTATCTGCGGGAATCAAAACCCCTTTTGGCGGAAACAAGAAAAAAAGTGATACATATCATAAATAAAGCCACTGGTTCGGGCAGAGCGGTTAATTGGAGTTATGTTAAAGACGAAATCAGAAACCAGCTCGGCCATTTCTTATACACCAAAACACAGAGAAGACCGATGATATTGCCGGTAATAATAGAGGTGTAAGAACCTGCCTCGCTTCGCTCGGCAGAACCTTTTTTCGCTAAGGTATAAATATAAGAACCTCTGCGAGAACACTTGATTTCTCACTGTGGCTCAAAATTATAATCTTGAAATAAAAATTGACCTAAATTTTAAATCTGATATATTTAAAATAAATTAATAATCAAAAAAATTATGAAATTATTTATTACTTCATATATTGAAAAACTTCTCAAAAAAGCAAATTACGAATATGATAAGAAAACTAAAAGTTGGTGCGCTAGTATTGATGAGTTACCGGGCGCTTATGCTCAAGCAAATACAGTAGAAAAAACAAGACAGGAATTAGCCGAAGTTATTGAGGATTACATTATTGAAAGTTTGAAAGAAAATCAAAAATTGCCGAATTTTAATATCGGAATTAAAAAATCTTCAAAAGAAACATTGGTAAATGTTTAAATTATCTCCGTTAAAAAGAGAGATTTTAATTAGTAAATTAAGAAAATTAGGATTTAGTGGACCTTTTTCTGCTACAAAACATCAGTATATGAAGAGAAATGCTGAAAAAATATTTATTCCCAATCCTCACGGAAAAGACATAGGTCTTCCCATAATCCGCAAAATTCTAAATCAAATCGGTATTGATAGAAATAAGTGGATTAAATTGTAGCACTCCGCTTGACAAGCATTTATGATTGATATAAACTCAAAATAATAACCTACTCGTTTCGCTCGCAGAACCTTGTTTCGCTAAAGTAATTATGAAATCTTGAAATAGATAATATGGATACAAGAAATTGTAAAAATTTGTTTAAGAATTTATCCGCTGGTTGGTGGTGGATTTTGCGTTTTTGCTTGCAAAGTCCACTTTTGAAATCCTCGCATTTGTGTAAATAACCTCTAAAACCAAAACTCTATCCAATTTTCTCCAAGGACTTTGCAGCAGCAAGGTCTTTTTATTTGGATTGATAAATGGATATTTTTCTTAAATTAAATATGTATCTACCAGCCCGAATAAATATAGCACATTAAAAAAATCTCTAAATATCTTTTGGCTGGAAAAGATATTTAGAAATAACAAAAAGGAGGTAGTGGAAAATAGAAATGGAAGAGATTAAGGAAAGTATAGTTGAGAAGTTGGCTGTCATCTTGCGAAATGTGCCAGCCGAGAAAGTGGATGAGGTGATGGCTTTAGCCAAGAGCATCAGCGGACCTAAAAAGACAAGAGAAGACAGCTTAGTAGTGGATTACAGTACCCCAATTAGAAAACAATGTAAGGAACTGGGTGTGAAGTGTTATCTCGACGAGGAGAAAATTACAGACATTTTCTATCCTGCCAGAAATGGCCGTCTTTACGTTGTAGAAGACGGGAGGGCAACATTATGCAAGAATACTGCCCAGTACATGAGAGAATTTAAAAGACAGAGTAGGAGAGGGTTCACCGTTAAGGAGGGATTGGCTCTCGTTCGGACAAATCCTGAACCCCTTTCTGAACTCCTGCGGGACCACTACATTTATTTGGTTGGGTCCCGCTATGACTGCCTTTGGACTTCGGACGTTTCGGAGCTTCCGCCGCACTTGTCGTTTGATACGGGCAGGGTGCCGCTCTTGTCGCTCTACAACGGCCGGCCCGAGCTCATCTCGTGCCCTATGGACCCTCTTAACGTCAAGTGGGGAGCAACGTCCTGCGCGATTAGAAAAATACAATGGTAGGAGAAGAGAAATGGAAAAAAGCATTTTAGAGAAAGCAGATGAGATACTTAAACAAAGAGAGCTAAAAGCGATAATCTTTAAAGTAGGCAGATATTACCAGAAAGCAACAGCGAAAGAAATAGTAGAAAACAATATTCCGACAAGCGCGGAAGAAATCATCTTCCTCAAAGAAAACGGCAAGAGGGAAATGTTTTTTATAGACCCGTTGGGTAGATAATCTATCACAACCCCAAAGCAAAAAATAGAGAAGAAAGTGAGATTTTCTATCTTCACTTTCTTCTCCTCTATTTTTTCGTTTTATCAATTCAAACTTTGAGAATAATTTGCTATAATTGACGATAGACAAATATATAGAATATAATTAAAATCGGCTTATGAAAAATTTAGGAAAATTTAATAAATACGGCGGTGTTTTTGTGCCAGAGGTTTTAATCCCGGCCTTAGAAGAATTAGAAAAGGCCTATTTTGATATTGTAAAAAATGATAAAAAATTCAAGCAAGAATTGAACCAACTTCTGAAAGATTATGCCGGCAGACCTATTTCTCTTTATTTTGCTGAGAATTTATCCAAAAAATTAGGAATAAAAATTTACATAAAACGCGAAGATTTACTGCACGGCGGCGCCCACAAAGCAAACAATGTTTTAGGCCAAGGGCTACTGGCTAAATATATGGGAAAAACCAGAATTATTGCTGAGACCGGG
>DAOWKS010000047.1 GCA_030643665.1 bacterium | reverse complement strand
TTTTCATTTTCTATAGGATGTTTAGCGGGATTTTTTCCTGCCAGGTCGGCAGCTAAACTCAAACCGGTAGAAGCCTTAAGAAAATACGAATAAGCACTTCGTTAAGCGAAAAACTAAAAGCTAAAAGAGAAAAACAACAATTTTAAATTAAAAACTTTTAAAAATCTAAAATAATTTTACACTTTACTCTGTCATTTTACATTTTTCATTTTACACTTTACATTTGACTGAGCGAAGCGAAGAAATATGGCAAAGACAAAAGCTACTGGAGCTACAAAATTAGGAAGGGATTCTCAGCCGAAATATCTTGGTGTAAAAATCTATGAGGGTGAAAAAGTTAAGCCCGGTATGATAATTATCCGCCAGCGAGGCACGAAATTCTTTCCGGGAAAAAATGTCGGACTCGGCAAGGATGACACTTTATACGCCTTAAAAAAGGGCTTAGTTAAGTTTCAAACAAAAAGAAAAAGAAAATTTGATAACTCTCAAAGAAAGATAAAAGTAGTTAATGTTGAATGTGGGAGTGAATAGCTGCTTTAATGAATTCTCTAAAAAGAGGATGGGGCTTTAATGGTCTTGATTTAAATTCAGGATGAAATTGGCTCGCTATAAAAAAAGGATGCTCTTTAATCTCTATAATTTCTACTAAATCCCTTTCCTGGTTTATCCCAGCCATTATCATACCCTTGTTTTCTAATACATCCTTAAACTCATTATTTAGCTCGTAGCGGTGTCGATGACGTTCAGAGATATATTTATGCTTATACGCCTTCCAACTTCTGGTCCCTTTTTTAAGCTCACATTTATAAGCGCCCAGCCGCATAGTCCCGCCGTATTTTTTCTCTTTTAATAAAACTTTCTGTTCCGGCATTACGTCAATTACCGGCTCCTTGCAGTTTTTTGAAAATTCAGTAGAATTTGCTTTTTCTAAACCGCAAACATTTCTGGCAAATTCAATTACAGCCAACTGCATTCCGAGACAAAGCCCTAAAAAAGGGATTTTTTGTTTTCGGCAAAATTCAATTGCCTTTATTTTGCCTTCTATTCCCCTATTGCCAAATCCACCGGGGACAATAACGCCATCGTAATTTTTTATTTCTTTTAAACTACGAGAATTGTTCTCGTAGTGTTGTGCTGATAACCAGTGAATTTCCGGTTTTCTTTTGTAAAACCAAGAAGCGTGTTTTATGGCTTCAATCACAGAAATATATGAATCCATAAGGGTGAAACTGCCTGTTTCAAAGTATTTCCCGACAATGCCGATTTTAACTGGTTTTTTCTTTTTCTTAATTATGTTTACTGTTTGCTGCCATTTTTTAAAATTGCTTTTTCTGGGCTTTAAATTAAATTTTTTTAAAATTCGGTTGCCTAAATTTTCTTTTTCAAAATTGATTGGGACTTGATAAATTGATTCAACATCTGGGGCGGAAATAACATCTTTAATGTCAATATTGCAAAAAATGGAAATTTTCTCTTTTCTTTTTTTGTCAACTGAATACTCTGACCTAGCAATAATAATATTGGGTTGAATACCGGCGGAATTTAAAGTTCTCGTTGCATACTGAGTTGGTTTTGTTTTCATTTCGCCAATCATTTTTGGCACTGGTAAATAACTTACCAAAATAAAAATCGCATCTCCAGGAGATTTGAGATGCATCATTCTCGCAGCTTCCAAAAAAAGAAGATTTTGATATTCTCCCACTGTTCCGCCGATTTCCACTATAACAAAATCGGCTTTTGTAGTTTTTGCTACTTTTTTAATTCTTCTTATAACCTCATTTGGAATATCAGGAACTACTTCTACATCCTCGCCACCATATTCTAAATTCCTTTCTTTATCAATTACAGTTTTATAAACTCTTCCAGTGGTAATGTAATTTAAATCCAGTATATTTTCATCTAAAAATCTCTCATAGTTTCCGATATCCTGATCACACTCGGTCCCATCTTCAGTAACAAAAACTTCTCCGTGTTCAGTTGGTCTAATTGTTCCAGCATCAATATTAATATAAGGATCAATTTTAATCGCGGTTACTTTAAAACCTTTGCTCTGTAAAATTTTCCCAACAGATGCGACTGCTATTCCTTTGCCAACACCTGACATTACGCCGCCAGCAACAAAAATAAACTTAGTCATTTTTCTTTTCCTTGACTAATGATTACCTTTATTTCTGCTTCTAAATTGTGTTCAAACTTAATTTTCACCGGGTATTCTCCCAATTCTTTAATCGGTTCCGATAAAATGATTTGTGTTTTTTTAATTTTAAAACCAAGTTCTTTTAATTGTTCAGAAATTTTCTGAGGAGTAATTGACTCAAAAAGCTGCTTTTCTTCACCAATTTTAACCGCTATTACAATTTCCTGACCGTCAATAGCTGAAGCTATTTCCTGAATTTTTTTCAATTCTTCTCCTGCTTTTTCACTTTCAAGTTCTTTCTGGGTCTCCAACCATTTAAGGGTTTTAGACACAGCTTTTTTAACCAAACTTCTGGGAATTAAAAAATTCCTGGCATAACCGTCGGCCACATCTTTAACGTCATATTTCTTGCCCAAATTTTCAACATCTTTAAGAAGTATAACCCGCATAATTATTTATTCTATCTTATTTCTTTTATCTCTTCAATAGCCCTGTCTAACTGAGGATCTCTTTCTTGTTCATAGTCTTCATCAGTCATTTCCTGTTTTATATCCGGCTCTAAGCCAACATCAGTGATAAGTTCACCTTTTGGAGTCAACCATTTGGCTATGGTGATTTTTAAAGAAGAGCCCTCTTTTAGCCGTTCTAATTCCTGCACCGAACCCTTGCCAAAAGATTTTTCTCCGATTAATTTTATATCCCGATTATCCCTTAAGGCGCCGGCTAAAATTTCCGACCCCGAAGCCGATCCCTGATTAATTAAAATTACTAAAGGATATTCTAAAAGGCGGCTGGGACCTTTAGACAAGTACTCTTTTTGCTCTCCTTGGCTAAAATCTTCAATAACTACGATTTGTCCTCGTTCTAAAAACCAACCGGCAATATCTTGAGCCACCTCCAGATAACCGCCGGGATTATTTCTAAGGTCTAAAATTATCTTTTCAGCCGGACTTTGTAAAATTTCAGTTGCTGCTTTTGAAAAATCAAAATTTGCCTTTTCTGAAAATTGATAAAGTTCTAAATAAGCAATATTATCGTCTAAAATTTCCAATTTTAAGGAAGGAACTTCAATCACTCCTCTGACAATTGGAATTTCTCGCGTATTTTCCCATTCTTTCCGATAAATCGTTAAAACAACTTCTGTTCCTTTTGGTCCGCGAATTAAATCTACTGCTTCATCAATACTTATATCAATGGTTGATGTTTCATCTACTTTCAGAATTTTATCACCTGCCCGCAAACCGGCTTTTTGCGCCGGCGTTCCTTCTAAAGGAGCAATTACAGTAAGCTGGGATTTTCTTATTCCAATTTCCATTCCCACTCCCTCAAAGCTTCCTTTAATATCTTCAATAAATCTCTTAGTGTCATCCGGGTCTAAAAAAACAGTATAAGGATCTTCCAATGATTTTACCATCCCGGAAATTGCTCCGTAAATCATTTGCTGGGTATTAAATTCTTCTTGATTGACAAATCTTTTTTGAAGAGTGTCCCAGGCCTGCCAAAAAAGAGAAAAGTCAATTTGCTCCGGCGGACAAATCTCGCATTGAATTTGTCCGGCATAAAAACCAAAAACAAAAGCAATCACGATAACAGCGATTAAAAAAAATGGAATTAAAAATTTTTTCATTTGAGTTTTATATATTGTTATTTCAAGTACTATAAACGAGCATTCAACGCTTCAGAAACATTTTTCCTCTCTTTCTTGGTCATTGGTTCATTATGATAAGTTTCTGGAGCAGAAGGAAGTTGTACGGGCATACCGTATGTTTCTCCTTTTTTTCTGGCATAAATATGGACATGAAATCTTGGAGTATTACCGGGTAAAAGTCCCCAATTTCCATTTGCTTGCAGATTAAACCAAGGAGCTAATTTTAATTCTTCCATCACTTGAGCTACTTCTGCAGCAATTTTGAATGTATCCGCACACAAATCCTGATCAATCCAGGCAGAAGCGACATCAACTTTTGGTAAAACTACAATATGTAATCCCTCTTTGGGTGGAATATGAGGATTGGCTGGTGTAAATACTTCAAATCTTTTATTAGACCATAAAATCCACTTTTCTTTTTTCATATTTTTCCCTGTATAATTTCTAAAATTTTATTTGTATCTTTTAAACTCTCTAAAATGAAATTAGCGTCAGTGTTTTTTAATTGTTCTTTTGAATAAATCCCTGTTGTGACACCAACTGTTTTTACACCAGCTTCTTTCCCTGCTTTCATATCCAGTGGAGTATCACCGAAAAGAAAAACATTGTTATTTTGCTTAAAACTAAATTTTTCTTTTGCTCTTTTAATTGCTATTTTTACTAAATTGGCTCTTTTTATATCATCGCTTCCAAATCCACCAACTTTAAAATAATGATATAAGTTAACCTTTTTTAATTTTATTTTTGCAATTGGTTCTAAATTACCAGTCACTAAACCCATCAATATGTTATATTTATCTAATTCTTTTAATAATTCTCTGACACCTTCTAAAACAGCAATTTCATCATTATCAATGGTTTTATTAAAAGACATAAATTCCACCATCACTTCCATACATTTGTCTATTTTTGATTTGATTTCATCCTCAGATAATCCATTCTTTTTAAGAACCTTGATTATTATCTCTTGGTCGGTCATTCCGTGACTATTAATAATATTAATTGTTGTATCAACATTATAGACCCTTTTAAATGCTTCAGAAAATGCGGGAATATGTCCTTTCAAACACTTAATCAAAGTCCTGTCTATATCAAATAAAACTAATTTATCCATAATATAATGATGAAAAATTTTCTTCATAAAATTTGTGCCCCCAGAAGGAATCGAACCCTCCTCAACTGCTTAAAAGGCAGATGCTTTACCAATAAGCTATGGGGGCAAGCCTTTTTTTTCTTAATGAATTTTATCTAAATCTCCATTTATAATTATTGGCTGCATCGCTTTAATTTCATCTTTATAATGCATATCAGGAATTTCGTTCAACAAGAATAATTTTTTATCTAAAACATAAGCAAATCCCATTTCAAGAAAAACATTCCCGCCGATATAATTTTTAATGCCTTTTTTATCAAAATTCAGGACTAAAACTGTCTCAGATTCTTTAATTTTTCCGAAATAATATTTAATAGCATTAGATTTTATCGCCCTGTTTACAATTTCGCCATTTTGTTTTTCTTTTTTAATCTGTTCTAAAGATATCTGACCATCTAAAATCATTTCAGAGGTTTTAGGTATAATTACTTCGTGTCCTTGTTCAGTTAATTGATTCGCTATATCCTTAATTTCATTAGTGAAATTCAAGCTGGCACAAATTGTAATTTTCATATTGCTTGACAAATTAGTAATATTATTCGCTTACTGTATGAGAAAGAAGTTCCAAAGGATATTTTTTACCTGTAAAGTAGTCCTTTACCATTTTCTTAATATCTAAATCTCTGAGAGTGTTTTTATCCATTTTATCTATTTCTTCCGGTAAAAACCATTTTGTTTCCGAAACATCATCATAGAGTTCTCCCTTTTTTTCCTCAGAGATATTACCAATAAAAATAATCTTTATAGGGTGCGGTGTAATATTAAATTTCTTTTTGATTTTTTTCTGAAATAACGAATATACGCCGAGAATATAAGTTGGCGTAAATTGAAAACCGGTTTCTTCTTTTATCTCTCTTTTGACTGCCTCAATTGGATTTTCCCCCAGCTCAATCCAACCAGCCGGATGATTCCACTCATTTTTAGCTGTTTCTTTTATTTCTTTTACTAAAAGAATTTTTCCATTTTTCTCTATTATCGCTCCTACTACGCCAAATGTTTGAGAAAAAACCCGTGTCATAATTAAGTAAATTATATCCCCTCTTTTTTTAGTTCCTCCAATAATTCTTTTTGTTTTTTAGAAAGATGTTTTGGCGTTTTTATAACTAATTCAACATAAAGATTACCTTTTCCATAGCCGGAAAAACGAGGAATTCCTTTACTGGAAATACGCAGAATTTTTCCCGATTCAGTGCCAGTTGGCACTTTTAGCAAAAGTTTTTTCTTATCCAGGGTTAGAATTTCAATCTCGTCTCCTAAACTTGCCTGAGAAAAAGAAATCAAAACTTTTGCGTATAAATCATCACCGCTTCTTTTAAATACTGGATGCGGCTTTATAAAAACGCGGCAATACAAATCACCCGGCTTGCCGCCTCTTCTTCCTGCCTCTCCCCTCCCCTCTATTCTTATTATCTGATTAGTATCTACTCCGGCCGGAATAAAAATTTTAATCTTTTCCTGTTTTTTTATTCTGCCTTCACCATAACAAACATTACAGGGCTTTTCCGGTTTATATCCTTCCCCGCCGCATTCAGGACAAATAATAAATCTGGTAAAACTTCCCAAAAATGTCTTTTTAATTTGCTGAACCTGACCCGTGCCGCGGCAGGAAAAACATTCTTTGACTTTAGTGCCGGGTTCCGCGCCAGTGCCCCCACACCTTGAACAACTCACCATTTTGTATAAAGATATTTCTTTTTCTTCTCCTTTTAAAGCGTTTTCCAAAGGAATTTCCATGTCAATTCTGATATTCTTTCCTTTTTTTGTGTCTTTTTTGGCTTGAGAAACGCCAAAACCAAAAATCTCTTCCATTATGTCTCCTAAATCGCCGAAACCAAAATCAAAACCTTGGCTAGCACCAGCGCCCCTGCCAAAGCCGAAATCAAATCCCTGTTCCGTTCCGGCGCCGGCGCCGGGCACGCCTTCAAAAACCCGACCAAATCTATCGTATTGGCTTCTTTTTTCTTTATTGGAAAGAATCTGATAGGCCTCATTTATCTCTTTAAACTTCTTCTCATCTCCTCCTTTATCCGGATGATGTTTATGGGCCAATTTTCGATAGGCCTTTTTTATGTCTTGTTCCGAGGCATTCCGAGAAATGCCCAAAACTTGGTAATAATCAGCCATAATAATTATTTCTCCTTGTATTCTCCTTCTTCTGCTTTCTTTTCCCCTTCTTCGTCCTTTTTCTCATCTGGTTTTTTCTCTTGAGCAGTTTTATACATCTCCGCGCCAATTTTCTGAATTGCCTGGGATAATTCCGATGTTTTGTTTTTAATCTCTTCTATATTATCACTGTCCTTAACTTTTTTCAAAGCTTCAATCTTTTCTACGACTTCCTTTTTTGAATCAGCGGAAACCTTATCGCCTGCTTCTTTCAAAGTTTTTTCAGTAGTGTAAATCAAATTATCTGCGGTGTTTTTTACTTCAATTGATTCCTGTTTTTTTCTATCCTCTTCAGAGTGCAGTTCGGCTTCTTTTTTCATTTTCTCTACTTCTTCTTTAGAAACGCCGCAAGAACCCTCAATTTTGATTGATTGTGTTTTATTGGTTGCTTTATCTTTAGCTGAAACATTTAAAATGCCGTTAGCATCTATGTCAAAACTAACTTCAACTTGAGGAAGTCCCCGCGGAGCCGGCGGAACTCCATCTAAAATGAAACGTCCCAAAGTTTTATTATCAACAGCCATTGGCCTTTCTCCTTGTAAAACATGAATTTCCACTGATGGCTGATTGTCAGCCGCGGTAGAAAAAATCTGGGTTTTAGAAGTGGGAACAGTAGTATTTTTAGTGATTAAAACAGTACTCACCCCTCCAAGCGTTTCAATACCTAAAGACAAAGGAGTTACATCTAAAAGTAAAACATCTTTTACCTCGCCTTGTAAAATTCCCGCTTGGATTGCAGCGCCTGTAGCAACAACTTCATCGGGATTAATCTCTTTGTTCGCTTCCTTGCCAAAAAGTTCTTTAATTTCCTGCTGAATTTTTGGCGTTCTTGTTTGTCCGCCAACTAAAACAATTTCATTTATATCTTTTGGCTGCAAACCGGTTTCTTTCAGGGTTTGTTTGGTTAAATCAATGGATTTGTCAATATATTCTTTTACCAAATTCTCAAATTCAGCTCTGGTCAACTTAAAAAGAAGATGTTTTGGTCCGGCAGCGTCTGAAGTAATAAAAGGAAGATTAATTTCTGTTTCCAAGGTTGTGGATAATTCAATTTTTGCTTTTTCAGCCGCTTCTTTTAGACGCTGAAGCGCTAACTGGTCTTTTGATAAATCAATGCCCTGGTCTTTTTTGAATTTATCCACCAGCCAATCAATAATTTTTTGGTCAAAATCGTCGCCTCCCAAATGAGTATCGCCGCCGGTTCCTTTTACTTCAACCGTGTCTTCGCTCACGTCTAAAATTGAGATATCAAAAGTGCCGCCGCCAAAATCATAAACAACAATCTTTCTCTCGCCTTTTTTAGTCAAGCCATAAGCCAAAGCAGCGGCAGTTGGTTCATTGATAACCCGCCTCACTTTAAAACCGGCCACCTCTCCGGCAACCTTGGTTGCTTTTCTCTGCGAATCGTCAAAATAAGCCGGACAGGTAATTATTGCTTCTTCAATTTTTTCTCCTAATTTCTCTTCCGCGTCTGATTTTAATTTTTGTAAAATCATTGCTGAAATTTCCAATGGCTTATACCATTTATCGCCCATTTTTATCTCTACTCCCCCATCGCTTGTCTCTTTAATTTCATAAGGCATAAGTTTTTTGTCTTTTTGAACTTCTTTGTCAGAAAACTTTCTTCCAATCAATCTTTTTGTTGAAAAAATTGTATTTTGAGGATTAGTAATCTGCTGTCGCCTGGCTAAAATTCCCACTAACCGTTCCTGATTTTTTGTCAATGCCACAATAGAAGGCGTTGTCCTCGCCCCTTCTTTATTTTCAATAATTTTTGCTTCCCCGGCTTCCACCGCAGCCATTGCTGAAAAAGTGGTGCCGAGGTCAATACCTAATATCTTTGCCATAATAAAAAGAATGATTAATAAACTAATGATTAATAATTAATTTCTAATTTTTTACGCGCCAAATCCTAATTTTGCTCCGCTAGATTCGGCTTCCTCAATTTTGCCGAATTTTCCTTCATATTTCGCCAAATTTTCCTGAAGCGCCTTGACCATTCTTTTTGTATGGCCGGGACTCATTATTACTCTTGAAGAAAGGGTTCCCTGAGGCGGTGAAGCCAGAAAAAAATCCAGAATAAATTCTTCTTTAGTATGAACAATCTGCATTAAATTAGAATAAACGCCTTTTAAATCATCATCTTTGGCTTTAATTTGAAGTTGTTTTTGCTGTTGCTGTTGCTGTTCCATAAAATTGTAAATATTATTTTGTGACCTTTACCTTAGCTGGTCTGATGACCTTATTGTGTAATTTATAACCTTTTTGAATTTCTTCAATTATTTTGCCAGATTCCTTGTCTTTTGTTTTAATTGTTTCTACGGCTTCATGAAAATTCGGGTCAAATTTTTCGCCTTTTGATTTTATTGCTTCTATGCCCAAACTTTTCAAAAAATCCTGAATTTGAGTTTTAATTTGTAAAAATCCCTGAACAGCATCTTTAAGCTCGGGACAAGAATGCTCATTTAAGACTTTAGATGTTTCTTTTTCAGCTTTGTCAAAATTATCTAAAATCGGCAAAATCCTCAAAATCATTTCTGCTTGGGAATAACCAACTAGACCGCTAATCCGTTCCATTTCTTCCTTTTTGTAATTCAAAAAATCAGCTCTGGCTCTCTGCCAGCCAGCCAAATATCCCTCTTTTTCTTTCTGGCATTTCTCTAAGGCCTTTTTTTCTTCAATATCCCCTTCCATAAACCAATTATACCTCATTAAAACCAAAAATCAAGACCTCTATTGCTGATAATTTTTAATATCTAATTAGTGTGCTAAAATAGGATAATGTCTAATAAAACCACAAGTATTATTGCCGCCTGTCTTTTGATTTTTATGTTTGCTATGGGTGTTTTTAGCATAAAAGACGATTCTTTGACAATGGATGAAGTCGCTCATTTACCGGCCGGCTATTCTTATTTAACCCAGCAAGATATGCGGTTAAACCCGGAACATCCTCCTTTAATCAAAGATTTATCAGCTCTGCCGCTTCTTTTTATTAAAAACATTAATTTTCCTTTTGAAATCAAAGAATGGCAGGAAGATGTCAATGGCCAATGGGGTTTTGGCAGACACTTTCTTTATAATAGCGGAAACCCGGCAGACCAAATGATTTTTTGGGGACGCATTCCAATGCTTTTTATTTTAATTCTGCTCGGATTCTATGTTTTTCGCTGGACAAAAGAACTTCTCGGAAACAAAGCAGGATTATTGGCTTTGTCCTTGTTCTGTTTTTGCCCGACTTTTTTGGCTCACGGCCGTCTAATTACCACTGATGTGGGCGCGGCAGCCGGGATATTTATTGCCGCTTATTATTTTATTAAAGCGCTAAAAAATTCCTCCAAAAAAAATATCATTTTTGCCGGAATTGCTTTTGGTTTGGCTGAACTTTGTAAATTCTCGGTAATCCTTTTACTCCCATTTTTTGTTTTTTTGGGAATTGTTTGGTGGTTAGTAAGAACAGGAAAATTCAAACAAACCGCAAAAACCGTAATTCTTGTCTTTATTATTGGTTTTCTTTTAATATGGCCTGTTTACCAATATCATACCTGGAACTATCCGGCAGAAAGACAGGTAAAAGATACTATGGTTTATCTTACCGACACGCCTGATTTAATAAAAAAACCTGTTTTATGGGCATCTGACAAGCCAATTCTAAGACCGTATGCTCTTTATCTCACCGGTTTATTTATGGTTTTCCATAGAGTGGCCGGCGGCAACACAAGTTATTTCTTGGGAGAGGTTTCTAATCTTGGCTGGAGAAATTATTTTCCAATTGTTTATTCAATAAAAGTTCCTTTGGCTTTTCATATTTTAACCATAATTTCTCTATTATACGCTGTTCGGTTAATTCGTGTTCAACGTCAGAAAACAAAAGAATGGCTAAAATCTCATTTTCCCGAGTTTTCAATGTTATGTTTTATCGCGCTTTATTGGTTCGTAAGCATAACCGGCAATCTTAATATCGGAGTACGGCATCTTTTGCCGGCTTTCCCATTTGCTTTTGTTTTGGTTTCAATAGGAATTACAAAATGGATTGAAGGAATAAAAAAATTGCCCCTCAAAAAAATGGCAACCTCCTTTGTTTTAATTTTATTGGGTTGGTATATAATTTCTTGTCTATGTGTTTTCCCTCATTTTCTTGCTTATTCTAACGAATTAATCGGAGGACCGGACAAAACCTATATTTATACTGTTGATTCAAATCTTGACTGGGGCCAAGACTTAAAACGGCTCAAAAGATGGATAGATAAAAAAGGCATAGATAAAATTTACATTGATTATTTCGGCGGAAGCAGTCCGGAATATATTTTAAAAGAAAAAAGCGTTCCCTGGTGGTGCAGCCGCAACCCAGAAGAACTTCCAAAACCAAGTTATCTGGCGGTTTCAGCAACTTTTTTGCAGGGTGGCAGAGGAACACCAGCGCCTGGATTTAATGAATCTTGCGATTGTTATAAATGGTTGAATAATTACAGTCCAATAACCAAAATCGGCTATTCAATTTTCGTATATTACATCTATTAATACTAATCCCGGTATTTGTAAGGAGCGAAATTGCCAAACCTTAAATCAATATGTTCTAAATCCTTTGTTTTCTCTAAAGGGATTTCTTCTTCTAAAACTGCCTTAAGTTTAGTTAATTGCCAATCTATATTTCCTTTAGGATTAAAATAAATTTCCCAACCCTCAGTAGTTTTTATATTTAAATGTTCAGTAAAAACAATAAACTCTTTTGCTTCAATTTTAAGTTCATCTAATAATTTATTTTTAATTTTAAAAATTGTCTCAAAATAATCTTTTTCAATTACCCTTTCTCTTAAAGCAAAAGAAACTGTATTCTTTTTATCTACAATTTTAATTAAATCTGTTTCTAATGGGGTTTCCTCAAAAATTACCCCTTCATTATCAAGTAAAAAACATTGCTCTTCTTGGCACCACTTAGCCAAACTTAATCTCTCTACGACAACAATATTCAAGACATCAGGAAATACTCTCTTTATTTCAACTTCACCCAGTCGGGGAAAATTATTTAAAATATCCTCTCTAATTTTATTTAAATTAACTAAAAATATACTTTTTGTTTTCAAAAACAGTATTTTGTTTTCTAATCCTTGTTCAATTTTAATTTTAATTTTTTCTTTAGAAACTTTTTTTTCTCCAGAAACAAAAATCTTTTCTACTTGGAAAAAAGAACAAAAACAAACTAAATAAAAAATTCCAGTAAAAACAAATAAAACCAAAATCCCGAGCCAAAAAAACCTATTTTTGAATATAGATTTCTTTCTCTTTATTTTGTAAGGTTTTCTAAAATATTTTTTCATAACCCTCTTTTTTTCTTTTTAAAGACCTCTTTTCTTTTTTCTCAATTTCTCAACTACAAAATTTAACCAGTATTTTGGCGACAAAACCAAGTCCTGGGTTTTCACATATTCTTTTTTATAGCCGCCAAAACCCATTTTGAACAGAGTTGGCCCGGCCCATGGGTGTTTCGGGTTCTGAAAAGGGTCAACATATCCCCAAAAATCGTATAAAATACACCCTCTCTTTTTTGCCTCTTTTATTGCCTCCCACTGCAATAAATAAGCAACCGGAATTTTATGAAATTTTAAAGAAAGCGCGGCATGGTGATAAAAACCAATTTTTGACCAAAAAAGCACAAAAGCGGCTGCTATTACCTCACCTTTGTACTTACCCAAAAACAAGGAAATCTGATTATCCGGCAGAAAAGCCAAAAATTCATTCTTTAAGTAAGTATAAGAAAAAGGAACAAAGTGTTGATGCTGAGCCACTTCTTGATTAAGATTATTAAAAATATTTAGGTCTTCTATTTTTTTGCTTTGGAAAATCTCTATATCCTTATTCTTTTGCGCCTGCCGAATTAAATATCTTGTTGTTTTTCTCATATCCATTAAAAGCTTTTCTTCTGATGGTTTAAGAGCTAATTTCCAACTGGCTTCCGGATGCATATGAATTGGCGCTTGCCTAAATCCCAAATCTTTAAAAATTTTGATATTTCCTTCATTCCTCTGCCAAATCGGAGCAATTCTAATAAAACTACATTTTTCTTCTCTCGCAATTCTCTTTAATTCCTTTAATAAAATTTCTAAAATTTGGTCATTGGGATTTTTGATATTTGGCCCGTGTGGCACAAACAAAAAACTTCCCCTCCTTGCCTTAATTTTAATTATCAAAACTACTGACAGCAAAATCTTATTTTCGTAAATCCCCAACCGCCAAATCTTTTTACCAGAGGCGGATCCCATTTTCTTTTGAAATTCTCCCCAATTCCAAGAATCCAAGAATGTCTTCTCTTCACACTCTAAAAGAAAACCCTCCCAAACCTGTTTTTGAGTTATTTCTTTAATTTTTAGTTGACAATTTTCGTTCAACATGATATAGTTTTATTATAGTTATAGTCAGAAGCGGATTCTTATATCCGCTTCCCTGAAAATTAAATATGGGGTGTAAAAAGTGAGAAAAGAATATAAAGCAATATCTATTGGTAAAGGCATGGCCATCCTCAAAACAAAGGATGGTAAATCTCTAGATACAAAATATGGAAGAGATACATATGTACCACTGGGACTAGTGGGTTACCGCAAAACGATAGAAATAATTCTTGCAGAAAAGATTATTTCTATATTAGAAGCACCACAGGAAGAATTCGATGGAACCATGCACGACACATATCTAATAACCACTGAATCATCATAAAATATAAAATTTTTGATAGTGTCAATTTCTTAAATTCTAAAAAAAGAAATTCGGCACTTTTTTTATTTTTATTTTTTTATAAATTCAACTAACGACTTTTGGTAAATTTCAAAAATTTTGGGAATATCTGAAATATCAATCCACTCATTCGGAGCATGAACATTGCCTTTTTTACAACCAAAAGAATTTAAAACAGCAATTTTTTTACCAATTAAATTTCCATGGCTCCCTCCGCCGGCAGCTGAAAAATCTAATTTTCTCTTAAGAACTTTTTCAGCATTTTTCTTTAAAATTTTCAAAAAAGCATGGTTTGGGTTGGTTAAAAAAGCATTTTTGGTCTGAAGAAGTTCAATTTTGAAATTAAATTCTTTATCCTTTCTTTTAATTTCTCTTAATTTCGCTTTAATTTCTTTCAAAATCATTTTTGGTTCTTGAGAAGGCAAAATCCTTACATCAATTATTGCCTCGCATTTATCCGGAACAACATTGATTACTCTACCTCCTTTAATTAAAGAAACATTTAATGAAGCGCCGTACTCAAAAAATCTTTCTTTTTGCCTTAAAAAGGGCAAATCTAAAATATAAATTATTGCCTTTTGCATTTTATGAATAGCATTGATAACTTTTTTTCTGCTGCCGGTATGAGCCGCTTTTCCTAAAGTAATTAATCTAAACCGCAGCCAACCTCTGGCTCCAATATAAATTTTCCTTCTACCCTGATAACCTAAAATAAGGACGTCGGATTTGGGGGCTTGTTTTAAAATTTGTTTAAAACCAGTAAAATTTCCGCTTTCCTCATCAGCATCAAAACCTAAAAATATATTTCCTTGAAATTGAGGATTCTCATAAAACTCCTTGGCTAAATAAGAAAAAATACTAATGCCTATTTTAGAATCAGCCACTCCCCTGCCATACATTTTTTCTCCTAAAATTTTTCCTTGAAAAGGAGGATATTTCCATTGCGAAAGCCGGCCTGTTGGAACGGTATCAATATGACTTTCCAACCAAATTGTCTTTTTTGCCTTTGGCTTTTTTAGAAAACAAACCACTGAGGGACGGGTTTTTGAACCAATCATCTTTGGTGAAAATCCAAAACCTTTTAGTTTCTCAAAAATAAATTTAGCAAGAGCTTTTTCTGGATTTATCCCATTTTGAGAAGGAATTCTAACCAATTCTTGGACAAATCTTACAATTTCTTTAGTTGCTTTTTCCATATTTTTACATCAAAACTTTTTTAGAAAATTTACAATTTTTTGGGCGTGTTCTTTAAAGATATTAATGTGGGTTGGTAAATTTACTATCTGCTTGGCTGTTTTTTCGGCTTGAGGACAACTGCCAGAAATATATTTCATTTTTTCTAAATTAGTGTCAGGAGGAACAATAGGTGTTTTTCGCCAACCGTCGTCTAAAAGGATATTTTGCTGCCTGGCTTTTTTCAAAATCAAATCTGAATCCAAATAATTCGGAAGTAATACAGAATATCTCATAAAAATCGGCTCGGCATTTTCATTTTTCTCAGGCAAAATAAAACCTAATCCTTTTAGGTTTTGATAATAAAATTCAGCGATTTCTTTACGGTGCTTATTAAATCTTTCTAATTTTCTGAATTGATTTAGAGCCAAAATAGCCAATGCATCTGGCATTTTTTTGGAAAAATAACCCGGTTTTCTGCCTTGTTTTTCAATTTTGTGAATTGCTTTGGATAAAATTTTTAATTTTTGAAACCCGATTAATATCCATTTTCCCAATCCAAAAAATCCATAAAAAGGTAAAATCAAATAATTTACTAAAATCGGGTGTAAAAGTTGCTGAAAAATCCAAAAATTAGAGGGCTCGTCGCATTTTTCTTGAATATCCTTAATTTTTTTAGCCACCTCATCATCGTTAGTTACAGCCATACCTCCAAATACGGAAGATATTACCTTATCTCTGGAAAAACTGAAAAATGCGGCTTTTCCAAATGCGCCGACTTTTTGTCCGTGATACTGCGCTCCCAACGAATGAGCGCAATCCTCAATTAAAGTTAGATTATTTTCTTTAGCAATTTTTGAAATTTCATCAATTTTTGCTGGATTGCCAAAAGTATGCTGAATTATCATTACTTTGGTTTCCGGGCTGATTTTCTTTTGTAAATCTTCAGGATTTAAATTCAAAGTTTCATCAATATCTACAAAAACCGGTTTAAAACCGCTCCAAATTATTGGATTTACCGCTGCATTACAGGTATATGCCTGAAGTAAAATCTGTGTATCTTTTTCTAATTCTAAAGAATTCAAAATCGCTAAATAGGCAGAACGTCCGCTGTTAAAAGCAAAAGAATATTTTACGCCCAGATAATTTTTAAACTCATCCTCTAATTCAACACTACGAGAACATTTCTCGTAGTGTTTCCGTTTCCATTTCCAGGGTTGAAAAATCAATTTCAACGCTAAAATAATATCGTCTTTTTCAACATTCGGCGATAAAGATATTGTAATTGGTTTTGAAAAAAAACTCATATTAAAAAAGATAAAATTTCTTTTGATAATCTTCCTTCTAAAAGTATTATATCATCTGAATGATTAAAATCTTTAATTTTCTCAAAAATCTTTCTTGGATCTTCTAAAAATAAAGTTTTACAGAAACCCGACCTCGCTTCGATTTTAATATCTTCAAAACATTCTTTTGTTGTGATAATTGCCAAATCGCAAACCTCTGCTATTTTTTTGCCGATTCTTTGATGAACCTCTTTAGACGCTTTTCCTAATTCAATTAAACAAGGCATAATAATTACTTTTTTTCCTGACCAGGTTTTTAAATAATCCAAATGAGCAATCACACTATTAGGATTTGCTGAATAAGTAGAATTTATTATATTCAAGTTGTTTATTCCTTTTTCAATTTGCAGACAAGGTTTAATTTTCTTCTTGGTATAAGCAATTTCCTCCTCGCTCATTCCTAATTCTTTAGCCACCTCTACGGCTCCGGCAATATTCTCTGAATCAGCTGAATCAGTTTCTTTTCCATAGAGAAATTTCTTGATTTTGGTTTTTTGAAAAAGTTCTAAACAATATTTATTCTTGGCGTTAAAAAATGCAACCCCGTCTGCTGGCAAACTCTCAATTAACTCATATTTTGTCTTAATAATGTTTTCCTGCGTTCCGAAAGTTGCCATATGCTGTTCATTTATTCCGGTTAAAATTCCGATTTTTGGTTTAACAATATCGCAAAGCAGTTTAATCCCTCCCCTATTGTAAGCTCCCATTTCACAGATAAAAATCTGATGTTCTGGTCTAAGGTCATCTAAAATACACTGGGAAACCCCGATTTCTGAATTTTGATGCTCTTTGGTTTTTAAAACATTAAATTTTTCAGATAAAATAGTGTATAAAATTTCTTTGGTTGAGGTCTTGCCATAACTGCCGGTAATGCCGATTACTAATAAATTCTTAAATTTTTCTCTTTTTTTCTTGGCTTTTTGAATAATTTGATTTTTAATTAAAGCAGTTAATGGCTGAAAAGAAAAAACAATAAAAGAAACAATTAATGGAACAAAAATATCAAACGCCAGCATCTCGTAAAAAACATCTATATTGGCAATCAGCAAGCGCAAGAAAAATAAAAAAACAAGAATAAAACTTATTGAAATTAAAAATATGGTTTTTTTGGTTAAAATCGGTTTTTTTAATTTTCCTTGAAAAAAATCTTTAAAAGCTTTTATTGACTCAAAAAAATATAAAAAGAATAAAATCAGACCAACAAAAATAAAAAAAACATCCATAAACATATCAGGAAACTTATCCCAGGCGAAATGAAAGACAAAAATAGGAAGAAAAACAAAGATTTTTAGAAAAAAGAGTTTGTTAAAGAAAATCTGCTTTCCTTTTTCAGTAGAAAAATGAGCTAAAAATCTGCCCAGATGATATTCTTTCAACTGCCAAAGATAAAGCCAGAACAAAATCGCTTTTGCAGTTCTAATAAACCAAAAAATGAGAATTAAATAAATTAAAAAAACCATAATTACAAAAAGGACAAAAGTATCGTGCTACGTAGCACGATACTTTTGTCCTTTTAAAAAATCTAAAATTATTTCACACAATTTTTCAGGACATTCTATATGAGGAC
>DAOWKS010000010.1 GCA_030643665.1 bacterium | reverse complement strand
TAATTCGTTGATGAATTAAATTTTCTAAATTCAGTAAAATTTCTTTTTCTTCAGCTCTCACTTCTCCGACCGGAATTTCGGTTTTTTCCGAAACAATTTCAGCTATATGTTTAGGCAAAACAATTTTGTCTTTTATTTGAGATACATAAGCCATTACTCCGTCCAATAAATCAATTGCTTTCTTAGGAAAAGGAATAGCTGGTTCATAACGTAAAGAAAGATTTATAATGTCACGAAGCGCGGGAAAACTAATAAACTTTTTATATTTTTGTTCAAAAACCAAACACAGATTTTGTAAAATCATTAATGTTTCTTTTTCTGAAGTTTCTGAAACCTCTACTTTCTCAAACAGGGCTAAAATTCCCTGCCTTTCTTCAATGTATTTATGAAGACCTGAAAAAGTAGTAATAGCCACTATTTGAAATTTAGGAGAACGCAGATAAGAACTTAAAATACCGAAAATATCAACAAAATTATGAAAATTCTCAATCACTAAAATAACATTACCGGCATCAACTACTTCTTTAAATACAGTATCTAAAACGCTTTCCGCCTCTTCTGTGTTTTTTGTCTGCGCCAAGATTTTTGGCAAGTCCAATTGAACCACTCTTTTGAAATTTACTCTCGCTGAGCTTTCACCTAATAAGCTTCTTTTGGCTAAAGCGCGAATTATGCTTTTCCGACCGGTTCCCGGCTCGCCTACTAACATAACATTGTTAATTCTCTGCTTGGCCAAAATCCTTTCCATTGCCTTAATTTCTTTTTCTCGCCCGACTATTTCAGGGAAACCTTGTTGTTTTACTATTTTTGATAAATCATTTGAACATTTATCCAAAATAACAGTGTAGCCGGCTGCCCATGCTTTTGCCAAAGACCCTTTTTTGACTAAATTTTTCCATTCCCAGAATTTTTTCTTTTGATTGGTTTTTTCTTCAAGCGCCTGAAGCCATAAACACAAGTTTTCAATATCTTGAGCTTTAATTTTTGCCTCAATTAGTATTTTTTTGAAAATCAAATTCTGCTTGGCTAAAGCAAAGAGCATATCGCCTATTTCAACTCTTTGATGCTCGTTTTTCTGGGCAATTTTACAGGATTCAAGAATTATATTCTGAAAATCAGAGGAGAACGGGTCTCCTTCAATTTCTGATTGGGGTCTAATTTCTTTTAGATGTCTTTTTAATGTCTTTTTAATTTTATTTAAATTTAAAAGAGCTCGGGAAAATATGAAACTAAGTTCAGGATTATCAATAAGAAGATTATGCGCAACCCTATTGGGGTTGCTGTTTGATTTCCAGACTGCTTTAGCTGTTTTATAACTTAAAAATTCAGCTAAGTTGTACTTTTCCGGGTTTTTTACTGCTTCAGAAATTTTTATCTTTAATTTCGGGTTTTTTAATCTTGAATTAAAGAAACTTTCCTTAGATAGAAAACCAAGATAAAAAACAAAAAGGATTAAAGTCAATCCTAATAATCTTGAACAAAGTTCTACAGGAAATCTATCCGGAATAAAACCGTATAAAAAAAATCCAAAAGTAACAATAAACAATAGTAAAAATACCGTTTTAAAAAAACTGACAAATCTTAATGCCGGATGACTCCCCCATTTGACTGCCTGAAAAATTGCCGCTTTTTCTAAATTAAAAGAAAATTTTACAGCCATAATAAATTCCAAAAAATAAAAGGATGGGTAAAATCAACCATCCTAAAAATATAAAAGCGCCGATGAAAATTATAAAGATTTCTATTATAAGTCCGATAATTATTAAAAAAGTTCTCAATATTGCTCCGATGAGCCGGGAAATCAAATTAGAAAAAAATACTTCAATATATTTTGAGAAACTAAAACCCTTGCCGTAAGACCATTTATATCTCCGCCAATGGGAAAATAAAGTTCTAATAAGCAGAGGAATGGAGAAATAATTTAAATTAAACAAAAGAAAATTTCGCCAGGCGCTTAAGATATTTTGAGGCATTTCAAAAAATTGCCAAAAAAGCCACTGAAAAAAAATACTCATTTTTTTATCAACTTAATTCCAAGGTTAGAAATTTGGCTTCCGCCAAAAATTAGAAGACCGGCTAACATCGTCCAAATACTTAAATTAAGCATTTTAGGCAAGGTGTTCATAGGAATAAATTCTTTTAGCTGTTCGCCCAACATTTCTTGCATTTGGGTGCTTATTTCCCCGCCTTCGCCGAAGGCTTCGGCGGGTCCTCTGTAGCTTTCAGCGGAGGAGGAAAAAATTTCAGGCATATCTGTTTGTCCGGTAAAAATATTGTAAGAAGAATACAATGTCCAAATGATTATTATTATGCCGACTGACAATAAAAGCCAGCCAAAAACTTTTAAGAAATCCATTTTTTAATTATCCTTGTTTTTTATCAAATTGTCCAGCTCATTAAGAATATCATCCGGAATTGGCAGGGATTTGCCTTTTGGACTTATCCCCGGGTATCTCCAAGCGCTGATAATTCTAATTGTTGATTTGATTGTCTGATACATTAACCAAATTTCAGTTGGATGTTTTTTACTGCCGGTAGTTTGCATAACAGCAATTGTTCTTGGAGCTATGCCATATTCTTTTCTATCTGGTTTTCTTAAGACCCTCAAGACCCTTTTTTCTGATAACTGGTATTGACGCATTTTTTCTCGCGAGTGTCTTGTCCACTTAATTTTTTTATTTGGCTTTAGCGATTTCAAAAGCATAATTATGGTGTGGACCCCGTATGGGCTAATTGGAATTAAATAATAGAATAATTAAAACTCTGGCAATCCTTAAAACCAACTTTTTCTACTGTTTAGACTATCAGAAACTGCCTTAAAATTCAATGACCTTAATAAATTGTAATTTTTGAGGTAAAATGTAAGTATTCAGATATGCCTAAAATTAATTTCAAAAAGTGGTTAAATCATAAACATTTTTCAGTAATTGTTTCTCTTTTACTGGTTAGTTTTATATCTTTCTTTATAGTTGGTTATTATTTTCAAAAACAGTTAATGGAAACTTATAATAAGCAAAGTTCCGTAATAATCCAGGATAAAACAGGAGAGATAATCTCTATTAAACCAAACGAAAAGGGGTATTGGACCCAAAATTTAGATAAAATTTCCCCTCGATTTAAAGAGTTTTTACTTGAGAAAGAAGATGAATATTTTTACCATCATTTCGGCTTTAACCCCTGGAGCATATTTCGAGCTAGTGTGGGATACTTAGGCTTCGGTTCCGAAGGAGGCTCAAGCACTATTACTCAACAATTAGTAAAAATTTTATTAGGGAAAGAATTGGAAAGAAATGTAAAAAATAAAATTATTGAGTCCTTTTATACTTTGAGTATTGAATTATACCAAAGTAAAGAAAGAATTTTAAAAATGTATGTTAATTCTGTTTACTTTGGCAATCATGCCCAGGGATTAGCGGAAGCCAGCCAGCTTTATTTTGATGTCTCATCGGATATGCTCACTGACGGCCAAGTTTTACAACTTTTAGCTACAATTTCGAGCCCAACTAAAAACAACCCAGCTCAATTTAAAAATCAACAAATTGCTTTAGCTATCGCTCAAAGATTAGGTTTAAATAACCAAACACTGATTACGACAGACTCTGTTGTTGTAAAAGAAAATATGCAAAAATATTCCCATTTCAGTAAATCTTCTTTTGAACTTCGAGATTTAATTGATAATTCTTCTGAAAATCAACAATTAACCGTGGATAAAGAGCTCACTGAAAAAATAAGAAAAATCGTAGATAGGAATATAGAAGATTTAAAACTAAGAGGCGCTAAAAATGCTGCGGCGGTAATAATTAAATTGCCAGAAAATGAAATATTGACCTTAATTGGTTCCCCCGACCCCGGCTATTTCGCCGAGGGTTATCAAATTAATATGTTAAAAGAACCCCGGCCAATTGGTTCAACTATTAAACCTTTTATCTATTTAAAAGCCTTTGAAAAAGGTTTAAGACCCTATACATTAGTGGATGATAGAGAATATAAATATATTACTGCTATTGGCTTTCCTCTTTACCCTAAAAACTTTGACTATAAATACCGAGGCGAAGTAAGCCTGTATTATGCGTTAAGCAACAGTTTAAATGTTCCGGCAGTGAAAGTTTTAGAGTATGTTGAATTAGAAGATTTTTATAAATTTTTAGAAAAAGATTTTGAATTTAAAGCAGTTCAGGATTTAGATAATTACCAATTAGGAATAGCCTTAGGGGTATTAGAAATGAGCTTAATAGATTTAACTCATTATTTTACCATTTTTTCTAATAATGGAGTTTTAAAAGAACTTAAAATTTACAAGAATAATAAAGCTCTGACCTTAGATAAACAAATTACTGAGCCAAAATACATCCAATTAATCAATAAAATTTTGAATGATCGTAAAACAGGAATTGAGCAGTTTGGACTTAAAAGCGATTTCAATTTATTCCAGCCCAATTATGCCTTAAAGACCGGGACTTCTAGGGATTTTCGAGATAGTTGGGTGGTTGGCTACACTCCGGATTTTTTGGTAGGGGTTTGGATCGGCAATCACGATAATACTCCTACGAAGGGAATCTCCGGCCAACTCGGAGCGGGCAGAATATGGGCAGAAACAATGGAAGTGCTTTTAAACTCAGAATATAATAAAAAAACTTCTTTTGAATTTAATCTTTTGAAGAAGTTTTATGAAAAAGGATTTATTGAATACGGTCTGCCAGACGATAATTATGAGGACCATTTAAACGCTTTAAGGGAGCGGGATTTAACTCTGATTTTACACCCTCATAACGGAGATATTTTTCTTTTAGAAAAGGATACTAAAATAATTTTAGAGGCCAAGAAAGCTGTAAAGTGGTTTATCAATGGAAAATTTCTAGATGAATGTCAAACCACTATTTTTATCCCCCAAAAAGCCGGGCAGTATCGAATAAGAGCTGAGGGCAATAATGGATTTCAAGAGACAATTACTATCTGGACAAACGAATAAAACTAGTTCCTTTGTTTAATCTCGAAATATCCTCCGCTGGTTCGGCCAAAATTTTCGGGGAAGTACATTTCGGAAACTACGGCCGGTAAATGAGTGAATTTGCCCGGGATTAAAGCTCTGACGTAATAATCAAATTCGTAAACCCCCGGACTGAGATTTTCTTTATATAAGAAAACTCGGTCATCGCGAATTTCTTTGAAATCAGGAGTTAATTCTCTTCCTTTTAATTCTTTCTCTTGTAATCTTAATGATTTTTCTTCGGTGGCTAGTTCCAAATTAACAATCTCCATTCCGGCTGGAATGTAATCTTCAATTATGGCAAAATTTCTGGCAGCTGGCACTGTTATTTGGATATGGCCCCTTAAGACTTCTCCTGTTTCAGCTTCTCCGAGAGGGTTTTCATTTTCCTTATCTCCTAAGTTATAAAATTCTCTAGTGATGCTAAATCCTTCGTCCCGCGGAGGAATTTGCTCTGCGGGCAAATAATATTTTAAGGAAAGGTCATAGTAGAGATTGTTGGGTGAATTATTAAGGTTGGTTTTTACAAACTTAATAGTATTATTCTTATTGAATTCTAGCTCCTGCAGAGCGACCTCTTTTCTGAATTTGTCTAAAATTGTTTCTGGATTAAATTCAAAGCTGCCTTCAGCTTCCTTGTTAATAAACAACTCCAGGGTGAAATTTGATTCGGTTTCTCTTTTCCATTGGAGAAAATCGGTAAAGGCGTCTATTACCGTAATGGTATTTTGGGTAGACCCCCAGGCGCCGTCTTTAGATCTGCTATTTAAAAGCCATCTTAAAACTTTATCCAAAATTGGGTTTTCTGATTTTGCGGCAACCTGGGCTTTTAAGTATAGAGCCGTATTTTTGATTGGGGTTTCGTAATACCGCCAAATTATATTTTGACCGGTTTCCAAAAAGGCGCCACGGGAATCAATATCGATTCTGTTATCTAAAACTGCAAAGATTTTGTTTTTTAAATATGGATCAAATCCTTTGGTTAGCAAATTAGCCAAATAAGCTAATGAAACATTACTTATTTGGTCGTGGATAAATAAATCATTGTTTGCTATATCAATTACTTTTTGCGTCAGAATATAGCGATTAGTAAAACCTGGTAATCTAGACAAGGTGTAGGCTGCTAGAATGATATTGTCTTTGTTTTGGTAAATTTCCAAATCAGTGGTTATCTTTCCATAAAGATAATCGCCGGCTCTTGTTAAGCTATTTTGGTTAATTTCAAATCCGGCCAAAGAAAGATTATGAAGAGTATCTACGATATGTAAAGTCAAATGGAAATTAGATTCTCCTCTCTTCCAATAAGAGAATCCGCCGTCTCCCCGCTGATTATTATAGAGTTCCGCCAATCCTATTTCGACTACTTCTTCTATAGTATATTCTCTATCTTGATATTTAATTTTTTCTAATTTAAATTTATCGGCTAGATTGGGCAAATTAAGGCCTCTCTGAACAATGGCAATGGCGTCAAGTCTACTCGCAACTTGTTCTGAACAGCCATAAGGAAATTTCAGCAAATAATTTAAAGCATCAGAAAGGAAAACAGCTAAGGTGGCACTGCTTTTTATAGAAAGGTTGCCTTTATCTTTGACTATATTATCTGGCAGGTAAACATATTCTTTACTGATTTCATCTGAAGTGTAATTAGCGGTAGCGGTAACTTCGTAGGTATTATTTCTGGTAATATTAATTGACATTTCTACCGTATCTTCTAATTCTTTACTTTTAGCAGAGAGTGCAAAAATATGTTCTCCAGTCTCAATTTGGCTGGGAGCTTGAACTTTAAAATAAATCGTATCAGTTTTATCCGGTGCAATTGTAACTTTCTTCTTTTTTTTATCATCTTTTAAAACTAAAGTTGGACTGTTAAATTCTATTTCTAATTTTTGTTTTTCTTTGCTTTGGTTAAATATCTTGGCCCCGATATGGAAAATATCTCCCGGTACTGCAAACCGAGGTTTTAAGGATACTACCATTAACTCTTTTCTGGTAATAAATTCTTGATAATCAACTCCAAGTTTAGTATCTTTGGTTAGGCCTAATGTTTCAGTTTGCCAAGTGGTTAGATTATCCGGCAAAATAAATTTAACTTGAGCCTTTCCATCGGAACCGGTTCTAACTACCGCCTGCCAAAAGGCGGTTTCCTTAAAAACGCCCCTTTTCTTTCTTTCTAGAGCTTCAAGCGCCAAACCACCGCCTCCTTTGGTAGGAATTTCGGACTCTATTAGAATATTTTTGATATTTGAGGCAGTAGAAACGGTTAAAGGAAAGCCGGCATAGAAAAATATTAAGGGATTCTTTTTGGGATTGCCCTTCAGAGCCAAGACGCTCATATCAATTACTGCCACCGAAACTTCGGCCGGAACTGGTTTTCCATTATATTTTTTAGTTGATATATCCAGAATTACTTCTTCACCCGGCAAATAAAGAGTTTTATTAGATTTAACCTCTATATCAAGCCCTTTTCTTTCGGTATCAATTTTAAATTCAACTTTGCCAAATTTAATCTCTGGTTTTGATGAAACCAAAAGAACCGAAACATAAACATTTGGTAAATATTCTTCTTTTATTCTGAAGTTATGTTTATAAAGATTGCCTTTAATTTCTTTTATCTGGTAGTCAAAAATCTTGCCCCGCTCAATAGAAATAAGAGCTTTGGATTCTAAATAAGGAGATTTAATTATAATTTCTCCTTCCTCTCCTACATTCAAATCAGTTTTTGCAGCTTCAATTTCTAATTTGGTGTCTGTAGTTGGTCTGATGCTAATCTCTCTTTCGCCGTAAACATAAAGATTATAATTAGTCCAAACTAAATTATTTCTTTTATCGTAGGCCCGGGCCTCTGTTTCATAACTTCCTTCTTCGGATATTTGTATTTCCTGAACATAATCTCCTTGCCCATCGGTATTGAAATTATAATTCTTAACTAATTCCCTTTTTTTCTCCCATTTGTAATGATAACCGCCATCAGCACCCAACCTTTTGCTATAAATCCAATTTATTTTATATAGATTTAAACTAACATTTTTTACTCTGGTTTTTTCGCCCCGGGTATCAACTGATTTTATTCTAAGATTGGTTTTTTCATTCTTGGCTAAAAATGATTTATCGGCCCGCACTCCTAAATAAAATAAGCCGGCGTGAACAATGAATGATTTCTGGCTGGAAACTGACTGACCTTGAGGATTTTTGACGGTTACATCAACTATAATGATTTTGCTCTTTCTGTCTTCTTTGTCTTTAAATAAGGATTGGAAATCAAACAACTGAGAAATCTCTGCCTTGCCTTGAGTATTAAGAGAAGCTTTGCCTTCCAGAATGAATTTTTCTCCATAAGAATAAGGGGGCCAATAGTACCAGCGGGTTCCAAAATTAAAGTATCCGTCGGAATAGCGATCAAAATAGTAATTTTGTGAGCTAATAGTATAAGTTATCTCGCCTCCTTCCAACGGTACTCCAAAGTAATAATCAGCCTCCACGGTTAACTTGGTTGTATCTTTAGAAATATATTCTTCTTTATCGGTCTTAACTTCCACTTTAAAGGGAGCTGAAACATACTCTTCGACGTCAAAATAAGCACAGCTAAATTCTTTTACGCAGGCCCGGTACATACCCAAAGGAGCGCCTCTCTCCAAAACGAGTTTGGTATTGAAAGTGCCAAAATCATTGACCTCCAAGTTTTTATTTAAAATTTCATCGTTTTTACTGTTATAAACTTTCAAATTAATCTTTTTGTCTCGATAAATTTCATAACTGCCATCATAACCTAATCGATAAATACCTTTAATAAACACTTCCTGGCTGGGACGATAAATGGGCTTATTAGTATAAAGATAAATTTTTCTAGCAGAAAAAGCATAGCTTACCCATTCCAATCTGCTTTCTCGACTGGGAATAATAGTGCTGTCTTCGCCTTTGCTAATAATTGCTCCTTTCAGGTCGTAAACCACCGGCGTAAAGGCAAGGCCTCGATTGTCGGTGGTATAAGAACCGGCAAAAATTAAGTTAAAATACTCACCCGAGCTTTTCCGATAAAGATTTATTTTGGCATTAGAAACCGGTTCTAAACTTGAAATATCAGTTACCCAGTAAAGATTATTAAGTTCGCTTAATTGTTCAGCTGTTAAAGGCTCTTTTGTGCCATAGGTGGAATATTGAGGCTGAATTTTCTTTTCAGCCGCAACTAAATTGGTAACACTCAGATAGCTTCTTTCATAAATTCTACGCTTCTCGCCCCATCTCTCTATGTAATTCGGGTGCGAAATCGTTAAAATGTAATGGCCAATAGGTTCTTCAAAATAATCCCTAATATCTACTTTAAAATAATTTTTAACCCAGTATCTTTCCGGCAACTCAATGTAGTTTCTGGCTATTTTTTGACAATTAACTATACTGCTTGGAGAATCATAATATTTAGGTTTTTGCTCAAGATAATAAAGGAAGTCTTTGGCTCCAATCTTGCAAATCTCCATATTGACATATTCCATATTTTTCCCGGCAAAGGTCAATTTAGTTTTTTGGGGTGAGGTAACATTGTAACGTCCCTGAAAATGATAAAAATCTAAATGATAACTCGGCATTTGGCCGGTGGTAAACTGTGAAGTATGGGTAAGTTTTTGTCCAAAAACATCTTCTAAATTAAATTCTAAAGAATAATCAGCCAAAGGCATTAATCCATATCTAATATTGGTCCGAAATTCTCCCACCCCGCACTTCTCGCCCGAATACCAACGAGTAACCTTATAAGAATTTGTCCAATAGGTTAGCTCACAATCTAAATTTGCTTTGAGATATTTTCCATAATCTTCCCTACTAGGAGTTGCAATGGGAGAATTACTACAAAAGACAAAATCGGTAAGACTTGCTCCGCTTGAATTATTGCTTGGAGAGGTTTTTAAAATTTTGAATTCGGGATAAGAAACAATATATTTTTTAATTGGTTCTTTGTTGATAGTTAATCCATCATTGTTAACAATCTTTTCAAAATTAACCTCCAGTCTTTCCCCTAACCCAATTTCTTCGCCTTTAAAAGTTATATAAATTCTTTGTTTATCCGGAACCTTTTCGCATTCTACGTCTTTGGAAATTTTCAGTTCTTCATCTTTGTATTTCTCTCCATAGCCAATATCTTTTAATTTTTGGGCTGTAATTTTAGATTTCTCTAAATTAATCTCTTCGTAAAAAGAAACCCAAAGTTTACCTTGGGCATCAAAAAAATTGGGCTCGGCCCATTTGGTTTTGTCGGATTCAGCAGTAATCTCTTTAATAATACTCGGCACAAAAATATTAGTAGTCCGGCTTTCATCTAAAATAATGTCTCCCTCGGATGGATAAGCCTTGCGAATCGTTAAAGAATAGTTATTTTCAAAATCCCAAAATTTTTCTCTGCCAAATCTGTCTTCTTGAAGATAAATTTGGATTATCGATTGATTTGCGTCTTCGGCCACTATCCGGTCTCCACCAAAAGGCCATTGAATTCCAAATTTGTCAGCTATTCCAGCAACTAAATTGTTAATATCTACACTTCCAAAGCTCCAAATATTTTCTTTCCCATATTCCTCCCCGCTTGATTCTTTATCCGATTCCGAGGCATATTCAACAATAAAAGGTATCTCTTTTCCGGTAGTATTATTTCTTAAGGTGATTTCTCTCTTTGTTCTTTCTAAATCTACCGGCTGGTTAAAATAAATTGAGATGGGCTGGCTGAAAATGGTTTCTCCTTGAGTTAAATTGAGATACCTTAATTCTCGAGTGATAAATTCCCTCTCTTGCCCTTTTACTTCCAAATTATCCATTGAAACTAATCCTGATTTTATCTTTACTTTATAATGCGAGGATCTCTGTAATCTTTCTTGGGGGATAAACTGCAAATTCCTGGTTGTAATCCATTTAAATCTTCCCTCGGTTAAGGGAATGATTTCAACTGGTATGTCTTTTTCCTCTAAATAACCGAGGGTGGTTAATGGCACCATCGGTCTGTTGAATACTATTGTAATTTCTGAAGTTTCGGGCGCCTCCGAACCTTCTTTTGGGAAAATAGCAACTATCTCGGGATTTTCAACTATTAAGAAATCAGCTTTAATAGTGGTTTCTGGCGATTGGGCATAAGTTAATTGAACTGAATAATACCTGTTTAATTTTAATTTCTCTTTGGGCTTGAAAATAATTACTCCCTCTTGATCCGATGCTAACCATTTCCCTTCTATTTCTGGATTAAATTTAGTATTCTTTTGGGCAGCTGTTTTATCAATGGAGGCCGGCAGATGAATTATAATTGCCGCTGATTGAGATATTTTTTCATTCACTAATCGGTAGATTTGGCCATATTCTACCTTAACCACCTTGGACATTTTTTGCCAAAAATAAAAGCCACCTGCTACAATGGCTAATATGATTAAACCCAAAACAACTATTTTTTTAAACCCATATGTTTTCTCGGGCTGCGCTTGATATTCTTGATAAGTTTCTTGAGGGACTTTATTAAATTCTTGGGGTGAATCGTTAATCATAAATTAGGCGTCGAATAAATATTACTAAATTTATTTTACCATAGATGTGAATAAGCAAACAAATGTGAATGGACATCTTGACGACTTTCCCGGCTTTCCGCCGGAGCGAGGGGTGAAGCCCCGAGCGGGGCGGAAAACTAATTAAATCGCATAATGTGGACGGTATAGGACTCGAACCTATAACCTCCGCGATGTGAACGCGACGCTCTAACCATTGAGCCAACCGTCCATTAAATTATCCTATCATTTTTGTCTTAGTTAAGAAAGTATAATATAATGTAAATATGCAGGTTTTTGAATTTCATTTTAATCCGCCCAAGCATCCTGACAAAAATGATTTGATTTTTGACAGTTTTTGTTTTGAACCGGAGAACATTTATGAAAGAAGAAAAGGAAGTTTATATATGGTGGGGGTTTTAAAAAATGTTTTACCTCAAAATTTAAAGCTTTTAGATCAACTGTCTAATTTAATCAAAGAAAGATATTATGGCACAGTGATTATTTCGCCGGAAAAATCCCTTAAAGAAAGTTTAAAAAATGCAAACGAATTTTTAGAAAATTTATCTAAAAAAGGAAATGTTGATTGGCTGGGTAATTTAAGCTTTGCTGTTTTTTCCATAAATTTCTCTCAAAAAAATGGACAAGGCGACTTAAATTTTACAAAAATCAACGATTTGAAAATTTTGTTATTAAGAGAAGGAGAAATTGTTGATATTGACCAAAAATTAAAATTTGAAGAAATTGAACCTTATCCTCTAAAAATATTCGGCAATATTGTTTCCGGAAAATTAATTGAAAATGACCAAATTTTAATTTTGACTAAAGAGGTCTCTGAATTTTTTCAAAGCCAAAATATATTAGCTGAAATTGCTAAAACAAAACCATTTGAGTCGGATTTTAACCACAAGATTAAACAAATTTTAAATAATAAAAAAGAAGAACTTTTAAAAATTTCCGGGATTTGTTTATTAATTTCTTTAAGTAAAGAAACCAAAGCGCAAAAAAAAGAAATTATATCTGTTAAGAAAATAACTAAAGGATTTTCGTTGCCGGATTTTGCTTTTGTGAAACGACTAAACCCTGTTAAATTTGCTTTACAACTATTTAATATGGTAAACTTTCACACCAAAAATTTCGGTATGAGAATAAAACAAAATTTCAATTATTTGATTAGAAATAAGAAATTAGTTCTAATTTCAATTTTCATTTTATTGCTTGTTTTGGGATTCTTTGTTTTTCAAGCAAAAGAAGAACAAATAAAATTAGATTTGGTTACAGAAGAACCATTAGTAATACAGGATTTTGATGAAAATAAGTTTATTTCTAAAAAATTGTCTGTTTTCAAAGAAAATGCTCCGGAAAATTTTGAAGCTGACATCTTTTGTGATTATAATTCAAATCTTTATTCCTTGGATAATACAGACGGTAAAATAATAAAATATCCTTCGTTAGGAGAACAAATCTGGGCTGAGCCAAAGGTTTGGACAAAATCAGAATTATTAATTGGAGCAAAATCAATAGCCATAGACGGAAGCATTTGGATTTTAAACAAGGATGATTCTCTTAGCAGATATTATGCCAAAAAGCTCCAAGAAACCTTTGTCTTAAACATTTCTCCTTCTCCTGAAAATTTCTCGCGAATTTTTACTCTTGAAACACTTCCCTATCTTTACCTTTTAGAACCTTGTCAAAAAAGAATAGTTATTTTAGACAAATTTGGTCAAATTGTTAAACAATTCCAGAGCGAAAAATTTAACAATCTTCTTGATTTTGCCGTTTCCGAAAACGGAAAAACAATTTATCTTCTCAATAACTCAAAAGTTTATCAAATAAATCTCTAATATTTTTTTGACAGTTTCACACCTATACACAAGTGTATAGGTGTGTTTTTTTATTGGGCTTGACAAAATAAAGGGGGGTGCTATAATAAAAACAGTTCTTTAGAATAATAAAAATAGAAGGAAGAGGAAATTTTCACCTCCTTTTTAGCTAATTTAATTAAGTTGGTTAAAGAGGGGGGTGAAAAGATAAAAAAATGATAAATAAAAAGAATTTAGCAATCGCAATCGTATTGACTGTGTTGGTTGGCGGTCTAATGGCTGCTATAGGAATAACTTATTATCAGCGAGAAGGTATGGAAGTGAAAGAACCGCTAATAGAGGAATTGAGACCGGGAGAAAGTTTCATCTGCGATGGAAAACAAGTCAGAATAAATAACATCGTTGTTTCCAAGAAGTGGTTCAGAGACAATTATCAAATGAATGCAGAGAAACTATTCCAGTATAGAGGAACAGCCAATTTTACCACACCATTTCGATTTTTCGGAAGTGACTATATAGCGTGCTTTCAAGTTGTCCTAAATGAGACAGAAACTACAACTCCGCAAGTAATTCTTGGACATTACGATGTAGATAAAAAAGAAGGTTTAATAAGGGTTGAAACCTTATTCTTAGGAGAAAGCTGTGAAATCGGAAAGTGTACAATCAAATTAAAGAATGTGGAATTAGAGATGCTTGAAAGCGAAAGCGGTATGCGATATCCGGTGTGTCCAAAGGCTATTATTGAATTAACATAAGAAATAAACGAAATAAAACAATCTCTTCCTTCTTTTTTTCTTTTTCAAGTCCGTAAATTTTATGGCTTTGAAAAAGGGAAAACTACAACACTACCCTTGACAAGATTTAGATGATATAGTATAATACAAATAAGAATTGGGGTTGAAATATCTTCCCTAAAATATAGCACATTAACAATCGCACTTATAAAGAGAGAAGAGAGAATTTACCTTACCGAAATTGTTCTTCAATTTTGGAGGATAGCTTCGGTGAGGTAAAATGAACAAAAACCTTAGAGTTACTAAAAGTAGTGAAGGTGTGGGAAGCGGCGCCCCTGCATTAAGAAAAAACGCCGGTAGAGTGGTTGAGAAGAGAGGAGACGAGGATATAAATAAAGTCAGATTTGGAAATCCCAGAGAATATATGAAACGAGTGTTTCCAGGACTTCCAAACGAACTTTGGATAAGGTTCTGGATACATGAGAAAAATCAGAAACAGCTGATTCCGTGGAACATACCGCTAACGATAGAAAATCCCGAAGCAAGAGCGTTCCAAGACGCAACAAGAATAGCGACCGGAGCAAAAAGAGGCGAAGTCAGAGAAGGCGTGGTTGACGGTGGATTCAACACTAAATTCAAGTATGTTTCTCTTAGTAAATTCCCCGGCAGTTTTACCGAGGGAATGGAGAAAGTGGGATTTGTTCCAACAGAGTTGATTAGAACTAAACGAGAACAAAAAGATACGATTGAAATTGTGACTATACGATTCAAACGAAATGGAAGAAAAAATGAGGAAATAGCCAGAGATGTTGAGCAATTGACCAGTTTGGGCGCGAATCAAGTGGATTATTGGGAGAACCCAAAAGAAACGAAGTTAGAAGACGGAAGACCAAGGATAACAAGAGTGGATACGTTGAACTTAAAGTTCATCGTGGGACAGAAAAAAGCGAAAAATTTGCCAGTTCTCTCTCCTCGTAACTTATTTGCTCTTGCTCGACTTCCAATGTCGGCTTGAGTAATAAAAAGCATTTTATGGGAGGTCGCCTTTTATTGACCTCTCTTTGTATTTTTAATACAAAATCATCGGAGATGAAATAATTTCTCCAAAAATTTCTTTTACTGCTTTAATTGAACCAATATCAAGCAGTTTTTTTATATCGTATTCTTTGGGTTTTATCCATTTTGGCAAAGGCAAGTTTTCTTTAAGTTCAAAAAGGTTTGTTAAAAAAGTAGTGGCATAAACGCCTTTTTCTAAATTAAAACTTAATGCCACTCCTTCCGGCGCAATTTTAAATAAAACATTTTGAGGCAGAATTCTGGTTTTAACAAATCTTCTTTGTAGTTTTAAAAAACGAAATGGTCTAAGATTTCTTTGGAAATCTTGAGTTTTGTCTTTTTCCAACCAAAACTTATAGACATTTTGGTCATCCAAATCATCGCTTAAAAATAAAGGAATTTCTTCTGGAAGTTCCAAACCTTCCAAAGAAAGAATTTGGTTAAAAAGATAACTGCTGTAAGAATAAACAAAAAATTTGGTTTGGTTTTGGAAAAAATTTAAAGCGCCTGTAAAGTCATTGGAATACTTTTTCAGGTAAGAAAGCAGGTCTGTCTCTTTTCTGAAAGTAAAAGGAAGTTCTGAAAAAATTTCCTCCATTTTTTCCCAATTTCCAAAAAATCTTTTTGCCTCTCCTCTTTTTTTCTTTATTAAAGAAGTTTCCAATAATCCCTCTTGAGTAAAATAATTAAAAACCGCTTTTTCGTATTCTCCCTGCAAAATCAGTTTTCCTATAATATGGTTCAAAAAACGAGGGTAGCCAAATCTCTGGATATGATAAAAGTTTAAAAAACCCTGCTTTTTTATCTTTTCTAAATTTTCAGCAAACTGTTTTTCAACGGTTTTTTCTTTGGTTCGGATAAAAATAGTGAACCGGTTTCCGAATAAATCTCCCCGCAAAATGTTCTTTTTGCCAACACTAAAATTAGTCAGAAAAAAATTTGGCTGGGAATTTTTTTTAATTTTTTCAAAAAGTTCAGAATTTATATCCAAAAAAGCAAATCTTTGAGAAGTTAAGGCGTTGTCATCTTTTAAGCCGGCGTAAGCAATCCTGCCCGGTTTTATTTGAAATGTCTCTGCCAAAGAACTTATAGCGTCAAATGTTGAAATTCCAACCTTTACTAAATCGCAGTAAAGATGAAAAGGAAAAGAAAGAGAAAGTTTGTTTTCTTTTGAAGCAACTTCGGAAATTTCTTCATCTTTGGAAATTTCTTCAACAATAAAATCCTGAGGATAGAAACGGATATATCCTTCAGGCCGAAAAGAAAAAAAAGAGGTATTAATTCCAATTTGAGAAAATACCTCTTTTTCTAAAAGAGAGGGAACAACCAAAACATCAGGATTGTTCTTTCTGTAATGTTCAAAAACCTTCTGCTCTTTTAATTGAGCTTCGGAAAGAGAAAGCATAAATTTAGATCACTTCAATTCTACTTTGGCGCCGGCGGCTTCAAATTTTTTCTTTATTTCTTCGGCCTCTTCTTTTTTGACATTTTCTTTTACTGTTTGAGGTTCTTTGGCAGCCGCGTCAACCAAGTCCTTGGATTCTTTTAAGCCCTTTTGAGTAATATCCCTGACTGCTTTAATTACTTCAATTTTTTTATCCCCGATTTCTTTCAATTCAATATTGAAGACACTTTTTTCTTCGGTCGGAGCAGCTCCCGGGGCAGTTCCTGCCGGAGCAGCAGCAACTGGCGCAGCCGCTGAAACGCCGAACTTCTTTTCAAGAATCTTTACTAATTCAGCTAAATCCAAAACACTCATTTTTTCAATTTCTTCCACTAATTTCTTAAACTTTTCCGGAACTTTTGTTTCGGTTTTTCCCTTGCCCTCCGTAGCTTCAGCAGAGGAGGGTTCTTTTTTATCTTCTTTTTTTTCTTCTGGTTTTACTTCTTCCTTAGGGCTTTCTTGTTTTTCTTCTTGTTTTTTTCGTTCTTCAACCATATTTTTTTGATAATTGATAATTTATGTTTTGGCTTTTGCCAAGACATTTAACAGACCTTTAATGTTTCCCTGTAATGTATTGATAAATCCTGATATTGGAGCAGAAATACTGCCAACTAATCTTGCCAAAAGTTCTTGTTTGCTTGGTAATTTTGCTAATTCTATAATTTGCTCGGCATCTAAGAACTTCTTTTCAAAATAACCTCCTAAAATTTTCAAATTCTCGTTTTTTAAAGAAAACTCATAGACAATTTTAGCCGTTGATAAGGCATCTTTATAACCAAAAACCAAACCTATTTCTCCTTTTAATTCATTTGGCTCAATCTTTATCCCCTGTTTCTTTAAAGCAATGTTCATTAAAGTTTTTTTAGCCACTTTTAACTCACTTTCTTTGCTCTTTAATTCTTTTCTCAATTCAGAAAGGTTTTTTACTTTTACACCGGTAAAATCAACAAAAATAATTGCTTTTTGCTTTTTAATTTTCTCTTTTAAATCCTCAAGGATATTTTGTTTTTGTTCTTTTGTTAAAGCCATGTTCCTTCGTCCGCTTTCAGCGGGATCAGTCAAATTAAAAGTTAAAAATGAAAAATGAAAATAAAAATGTCTGCTACAGCAGACAATGTAAAAAACTTTTTACCTCGGCAGGACTTACTAGTTGCCTGCTGTCTGCGGCTATATTTATAGATTAACAATATATTAAAACCTTGTCAAGTTTTCATTTTGGTCGTTATCCCTTTTTTGTATTTAATCCTCTTTTAATCATAGCATCAACATTATCATTTGCATTAAAGTAGTTAATAATTATGTCAGGATGCTTATTTTTAAACACACGAAATACCTCATCGACAAACGCCTGACCAACCGATTCTACCCCTTTAAAATCCAAGATAATTCTCTTGAATTTTTCAAGTCCCATTATCAGCCTTTTTGCTTGTGATCTGGATATATGAGGATCTCCGGGATCAGCACTTAAAGCAACCGCAACAATTGTTTTGCCAAATCCAATTTCTTCATTTGCGTATTGATCCATTATCTCTTTTGGTGTCTTTGTTGAACTTAAGGACACAACCATCTTGATATAAGTTCCTCGCCCAAAACTTTCTTTTTTTTCTGAAGAAAGAAACCAATCTTTTCCTGTAAATGTGTAAAACATATCATCTGAAAAAATAGAGAAGCTATCAAAAATTCTAGAAGTAAAAAATATTCCTTCGCCAGTATGTTTCGATGGGTCAGTCGTAAATTTTCCCTTAGAAAGATGAAGAATTGCCTCTCTTATTGATTCTAAATGTAATGCTTTTTGAATCTTCTGAAATATCCCGACCCCATTATCAATGATAGTTATGATAAGATTATTATTACTAATCTTAACAGTTACATAGACTATAGTTCCTTCTGAGTGATCAATGACATTGTTAAAAATCTCAGTAAAACCATAAGCGCAAACTTCTTGTATGTTATTAGAGTAACGTAAAACCATTGGTTTAATATACTCAGACCATATCCGATATTCTGATAAATCAGATTTTACTTTTAGGCTAAATTCAATATGGTTGCCACCAACAAGAAAGTAACGGGTCCATCTAGTATGACCTACTTTAATAATCTTCCCACTCTTTATCTCTCTTGCAACATATTCATGCGCTCTTTGTCTTGAAAATCCGAACTGTTTGACGACAATGGATACTATGTCTGACGGATGGTGTTCTACTTGATTGAGAATAAATTCCCTTATTTTAGTTTGATTTTTGCCCATAATACTCATTGTAAACCATTTTATAGTTCTTTGTAAACCCCTAAAACGGTCTTTGTAATGTGGTTGGCTAAAGTTCTGTTATAATAGTATATTCACTTTCACTTTAAATACTTGGCTTTGGCTATGTTATGTTCTTCTAATGTCTTGCTAAAAATTGTTTTCCCTTCAGGAGTGGAAAGATAATACCAATACTCGCTATTTTTTGGCTCAATTGCCGCTATTATGCTTTCAAGACCGGGATTACAAATCGGACCTATTGGCAAACCCAAATATTTATAAGTATTGTAAGGAGAATCAATTTCTTTTCCCTTAGCGATTTCTTTCCTCATTTCTTCGAAAGTCCAATTTCCTTCTCCTAAAATAAAAGCAATTGTTGCGCAGCTATCCAATGGTATTTTTTGCTTAATCCTTTTCCAAAAAATATCTGAAACTATTTTTTTATCTTCCAGTCCCCTCACTTCTTTTTCAATTAAAGAAGCCATTGTTATTATGTCGTGAATTGATTCATTCTGTTTTTCAATTTTCTCTTTTAATTCTTGATTAAGCTTTTTATCAAAATTATCTAAAAAAACTTTTACTATTTCTTTAATAGTTGCTAAAGGAGAAAAATAATATGTATCAGGAAATAAATATCCCTCTAAATCTAAATTAGAAATAAGTTCTCCCTGTTGAATTAATCCAGCTTTTGTTAAACAATTATCTATCTGTTGAATACTGTATCCTTCAGGGATAGTCACTTTTATAGTATAAGTTTCCCCATGGATAATCTTTTTAGCAATACTAAAAAATGTCTCATCTGAACTCAATAAATAAACCCCTGATTTTAAATCCTGAGCTTTATCTTTTATTAAAACATAAATATAAAAGGGAAATTCCAGCTGGATAAATTCTTGCTTTTTTAGATTTTCGGCAATCTGAAATAAACTCTCCCCTTTTCTGACTTCAAAAAGACCATTTTTATAACAAGGGGTAATCCAGGAAATAAAAAAGGAAAAAAATACAAAGGATAAGGTAAATATAATTAAAAATTTTCTCATTATTTTTCTATTAAAGGCACGAAAGCAAAGCCCGGATATTCCTGCTCTTTAAATTCTTTTTCGCTTTTTTTAATAAACAGCCAGATTGAAGAACCAATAGGAGTAACAATTCTTCCTCCTATTTTTACTTGTTGTTTCCAAGCGTAAGGAATTTTTTCTTGAGCGCTTGCCGACGCTAAAATTTTATCGTATGGCATTTCTTTTTCATAACCCTTTGAACCATCAGCGCAAATAAATTCAACGAGTCCCTTTTCAAGAAAATTGTATTTAGCCACATTTTTTTCGCCAAATTCCTTTAATTTCGGAATAACCTCAATGGCAATGACTTTGCCTTTGGAGCCAACGATTTCGGCCAGCAAAGCAGTTGTCCAACCCGAACCAGTTCCAATGTCTAAAATTTTATCTCCTTGTCTTGGCTGAAGCTGTTCCAGCATAAAAGCCACAACCAATGGTTGGGAAATTGTCTGGCCAAAACCAATAGGCAGAGCTTCATTTAATTCAGACAAATCTTTTGATTCTTCTGGCAAAAAATCTTTTCTTTTGATTTTTCTAAACGCGTCAATAATGTTTGAAGTTTTTAGCCAGCCCGTTTGAATTAAATTATCAATTAAATCCATTTTTTTTTTGAAAATTTTTCAAAACGGAGAAACTTCCATACTTGGTAGTATTGAAGTTTCTCCGTTATTATTTTTAATCTTTTTTATTTTCTGGATAAAGAGAAGATTTTTTGACAATGATTTTATAGATATTTTCAATAAAGTCACCGCCGGCATACCCGATAATAAAAGCTAAAGCCGGCGAAAAATAACTTATGTC
>DAOWKS010000046.1 GCA_030643665.1 bacterium | reverse complement strand
CTAAAAATAATTTTCATTTAGACGAAGCAAATCTTTACATATCCAAGATTTTAGTTGACGAGGGCCCAAAAAATAAAAGATCTTTGCCGCGGGCAAGAGGAAGAGCCGACCAAATTGAGAAAAAAAGCTCTCATATAACAATTGCTCTTGACGAGATTAAGAAAACAAGCAAAGTAGAGAAAAAGAAAGAAAAAGAAAAAGAGGCAAAAAAAGTTGAAAAAGTTGAAAAAGCGCCAAAGATTGAAAAGCCTAGATTAAAGCCTAAATTAGAAGTAAAAAGACCCAAGATTGAAAGAGGAATAAAAAGAATATTTAAGCGCAAAGCATTCTAAATTATGACTCATAAGGTTCATCCAAAATCATTTCGCTTGAAAGAAATAAACGATTGGAGCTCACGCGGATTTTACAAAAAAAAGTTCCCTGAATATCTGGAACAGGATTTTAAGATACGGGAATTTTTGACAAGCAAGTTGGAAAAAGTAGGCATAGAAAAGATTGAAATTGAAAGGTTTCCGGAAAAAATAAATATTATTATTTTTTCCCCCAGGCCCGGTCTTATTATTGGCCGAGGAGGAGAAGGAATTGAACAAATAAAAAAAATATTAGAAAGAAAAATTTTTAGAGCAGGGTCTTCCAAACTTGGAATAAAATTGGACGTTAGGGAAGTTAGAGATTCATGGTCTTCAGCAACTTTAGCCGCGCAATATATTGCTCAGCAAATTGAAAGAAGAATGCCGCCGAGACGCGTTTTAAAGCAAGCATTGGATAAAATTACAATCTGTAAAAATGTTGAGGGAGCGAGAATAGAAGTAGCCGGCCGCCTGAATGGAGCTGAAATTGCCAGACGAGAGTGGTTGAAAAAAGGTCTATTACCCCGTCAAACCATCAGAGCTAATATAGATTATGCTCAAGCCAAGGCCTTTTGTAGTTATGGAGTAATCGGAGTAAAGGTCTGGATATATAAGGGAGAGCGCTTTGATTAAATTTTCAATTTTTATGGCGATTTTAATGCCGAAAAAAGTAAAACACCGAAAATGGCGAAAAGGCAGGTCAAAAGGCGTTGCCTTTAAAGGAACAGAAATTGTTTTCGGCTCTTTTGCTTTAAAAAGTTTAGAGCATTGTTGGATTAGCGCTCGTCAGATAGAAGCGGCCCGGCGGGCAATTATCCGTTATTTAAGAAAAGGAGGGAAACTTTGGATTAGAATCTTTCCTGACAAACCAGTAACCAGAAAAGGGACCGAGGTGCCGATGGGCGGCGGAAAAGGAAGCGTAGACCATTATGTCTTTCCAATAAAACCAGGCAGAATTATTTTTGAATTAGAGGGAATAAAAGAAACAATAGCCAAAGAAGCGTTTAAAATGGCAACCGATAAATTACCAATAAAAACAAAATTTATTAAAAAATAGCAATGAAAATTCAAGAACTACGGCAAAAAACTAAATCGGAATTGCAAAAACTTTTAGTTGATGATAGAGAAAAACTAAGACAGCTTCGTTTTAATTTAGCTTCCGGTAAAGTAAAGAATGTCAGAGGAGTTCGCAAAATTAAAAAAGAAATCGCCCAGATACTAACAATTTTAAAAAAACCATGAAAAAACAATTAACCGGAATAATCGTTTCAGATAAAATGGCGAAGACCATTGTTGTTGAAGTGGAACGAATAAAACAGCATTCTAAATATAAAAGAAGGTACAAACAGCATAAGAAATACAAAGCCCATGATGAAAAAGGGGAATACAAAAAGGGGGATAGAGTTGTTATTGAGGAATGCCGACCATTATCAAGAGATAAACACTGGAAAGTAATAAAAAAATTATGATTCAGCCGCAAACAATGTTAAAAGTTATTGATAATACCGGAGCAAAAGTTGTTCAGTGTTTTCGGGTTTTAGGCGGAACGAAAAGAAGGTATGCCCAACTCGGTGATGTTATAGTTGGTACGGTAAAAGAGGCAGAGCCAAGAAGAACCGTTAAAAAACACGAGGTAGTGAGAGCGGTAATTGTGAGGCAAAGAAAAGCTTTTAGGCGCAAGGACGGCAGTTATATCAGGTTTGATGACAATGCCTGCGTGATTTTGGAGGCAAAAACAAAGGAGCCAAAAGGAGGAAGAATTTCAGGTCCTTTGCCACGGGAAATAAAAGAAAAAGGATATGATAAGATTGCCGGCTTAGCCGAGGAAATTGTATGAAGATTAAAAAAGGAGACCAAGTATTAGTAATAAGCGGAAAAGATAAGGCGCGAAAAGGCAAGACATTAGAGGTTTTTCCAAAAAAAAGCCGAATTTTAGTGGAAAAAATTAATCTAAGAAAAAAACATCAAAAACCGAAACGGTCCGGAGAAAAAGGCCAGATTATCGAAATGCCCGGTTCTATTTCTATTTCTAATGTGAAATTAATTTGTCCCAAATGCGGCAAAGCCACAAGAGTTGGTTATAAAATTGTAAAAGGGAAAAAATACAGGATTTGTAAAAAGTGCGGGCAGGAAATCTAAACTATTATGATTAAATTACCAGAAAAATATCAAAAAGAGGTTATTCCTGCTATGATGGAAAAGTTCGGTTATAAGAATCCGATGGCTGTTCCTAAAATTACCAAAGTAATAGTGAATACCGGATTTGGCCGTCTGATTTCAGGAAAGACAAATGACGAGCAAAAAAAAATACAGAAAAGTATTCTATATGATTTGACTTTAATCACGGGACAAAAACTCGTATTAAAACAGGCAAAAAAATCAATTTCCGGTTTTAAAATTCGTCAAGGCATGCCGGTAGGCGCAGCTGTTGTTTTACGAAAGCAAAGAATGTTTGATTTTTTGGAAAGATTGATTCATATTACTCTTCCCAGGTCTCGCGATTTTCAAGGATTGTCTCTTTCTTCTATTAATAAAGACGGAAATTTAACCATAGGCATTAAAGAACACATTGCTTTTTTTGAGATTTTGCCGGAAAAAGCAAAAATCATTTTTGGCTTGGAGATAACAGTTGTGACCACGGCAAAGAATCAAGAACAGGGGGTAGAATTATTAAGATTAATGGGATTTCCCATACAAAAGCGAAAAGCTAAAAGCGAAAAACGAAAAACAACAATTTAAAATTTAAAACTTTATGTTTTACTCTGTCATTTTACACTTTTCATTTTGAATTTTGCATTTGACCGAGCGAAGCGAGGAAACATGGCTATAAAATCACAAATTGCCAAATCAAAGAAAAAGCCGAAATTTTCATCCCGGATTGTCAGGAGATGTTTTAAGTGTGGACGAAAAAGAGGATATATGCGAAGATTTGGTTTGTGCCGGATATGTTTCAGAGAAATGGCAAATAAAGGTTTAATACCGGGAGTAAAGAAATCATCGTGGTAAATCTATGACTGATCCAATCGCTGATATGCTCAATAGAATACGTAATGCTCAAGCTGTGTTAAAACCCACAGTTGATGTTCCTTTTTCTAATTTAAAATACGAGCTCGCTAAAATTTTAGAGAAAAAAGATTTTGTTGAAAAAATAGAGAAAAAAGGAAAACAAATAAGAAAAATTATAGAAATAACTTTAAAATACAAGAACAAACTCCCGGTTATTTCAGGATTAACAAGGATTTCCAAATCAGGACAGAGAATTTATTTGCCGATAAAGAAAATTAAAAAAGTTCGCGGAGGTTATGGTATGTTGATTATTTCAACTTCAAAAGGATTAATGACTGATACAGAGGCAAAGAAACAAAAATTAGGCGGCGAGATACTTTGCGAAATCTGGTAAGAGTCGCTCGGGAAGTTAATTCTTGGTACCCGCGATTTTTTCCAGCGAAAAATCGCTGTCTACTCGCGAATTGTCCCGTTGCGGCGGGAACCAAGCCAATTCGCTGCGGATTGTCCCAAGAATTACTTCCCTCGCTTTACAAAAAGATTAAAAAAGATTAGAAATAAAAAGAGGCAACAACACGAAGTTGCGCCATAGCTTTTCAGTCTGTTTTAAAAAGAGCCATCATCTTCTGCTTTTCTAAGGTTTTTTTCTTCCATAGGGGATATAATACCATAACTAAATTCGCAATCCCCAATAGTCCAATAACTATCGCTGGTTCAACTCTTCCAGTTATTGTATACCGGAAAGCAAAACTGAAACACCATACACTCACAAATGTATTAAACCATAATAGTCGGTCCATTTCCTTTACCTCCTGAAATTAGAAATAGCATAAAATCAAAATCTTGTCAAAGGCAATTAAAAATTAAAAATTTCGTAGTTATGTCAAGAATAGGCAAAAAACCAATTTTAATACCGGAAGATGTGGAAGTGAAGATAGAAGGCCAAAAAGTGCTTGTCAAAGGTCCTAAAGGCGAACTTCAAATAGAAATTCGACCTGAAATTAAGGTTGATGTTAAAGACAAGCAAATTTTTGTTACGCCGCAAATTGAAACCAAACAAACCAAGGCCTTTTGGGGTTTAACACGGGCTCTTGTTTCAAATATGATTGATGGAGTGGTTAAAGGATATGAAAAAAAATTAGAGATACAAGGAGTAGGTTTTAGAGCCGCGCTTGAGGGAGAGGATTTGGTTTTACAGGTTGGGTTTAGCCATCCGGTTGAAATAAAAAAACAAGAAGGGATAAAATTTTTAGTAGAAAAAAATATTATTATTGTTTACGGTATTGATAAGCAAAAGGTATCGCAGACAGCAGCTGTCATAAGAAAAGTTAAACCGCCGGAACCATATCAAGGAAAAGGAATCAGATATATGGGAGAGAAAGTAAGAAGGAAAGTAGGGAAGAAAGCAGCAACCGCTGCGGAATAAAACTTAATATATTATGTTGAAAAAAACAGCCAAACGATATAGACGCCATAAACGAGTACGAGCAAAAATAATAGGTACGGCAAAAGTTCCGCGGCTTTGTGTTTTCAGGTCAAGTAAACATATCTACGCCCAACTTATTGACGACAATAAAGGAAAGACACTTTTATCTGTAAGTGATAGAGAATTAAAAAGCTCAAAGCTCAAAGCTCAAAGCTCAAAGCCACAACTTAAAACTAAAAACTTAAAAGAGAAAGAGAAAGATATTATTAGAATTGGAAAAGTTGCGGTTGCTTATGAAATAGGAAAAATAATTGCTGAAAAGGCGTTGAAAAACAAAGTCGCCAAAATTGTTTTTGACAGGGGAGGATATAAATACCATGGGAGAGTTAAGGCAGTAGCAGAAGGGGCGAGAGATGCCGGATTAGTGTTTTAAATTATCATTTATCAAAAATTATGTTTAGAAAAAATTTCGCAACTAAAGAAAATAAAGATGAATTTGAATCCAAACTTTTGGATTTATCCAGAGTTTCTCATACCCGAGCCGGGGGCAGAAGAATTGGTTTTCGCGCGGTTATGGTTTGCGGAGATAAAAATGGCTTAGTTGGAATAGGCGTGGCTAAAGGTTCTGATGTTGCTAAAGCCATTGAAAAAGCGACAAAAGCGGCTAAAAAAAATATGATTAAAGTGCCGATGATTAATGAGACAATTCCACATCAAATAGAAACTAAATTTGGGCCGGCAAAAATAATGTTAAAACCGCAAAGAAAAGGAAGAGGATTAGTGGCTGGCGGCACTGTGAGGATTATTTGTCAGTTAGCCGGAATTAAAAATATCTCTTCCAAAATTATTGGAAGAACCGGAAATAAACTTAATAACGCTAAAGCAACGATTTTAGCTTTAACCAAGCTAAAATCTAATCTAAAAGCTAAAAGCGAAAAAAGTAAAGCAACAACTTAAAGTTTAAAGTATATTTTATTGTTTTGAATTTTACACTTTTCTTTTTACACTTTTAATTTAGCGAAGCGCTTATGCAGATTCATCAATTAAAACCAAAACATAAATTAAAAAAGAAAAAAAGAATTGGCCGCGGTGGAAAACGAGGCACTTATAGCGGTAAGGGTATGAAAGGACAAAAATCCCGCGCCGGCCGGAAATTTGAGCCAATTATTCGCAGTTTGATTAAAAGATATCCCAAACTCAGAGGATACAAGTTTAAAACAAAATCAGATTTTGGGGTTGTAGTGAATTTAGATATTTTAGAAAAAAAATTTAATTCAGACGAACAAATCAATCCTGAAATATTGATTGAAAAGAAAATAATTCGTAGAATAAAAAAGAAAGCGCCAATTGTAAAAATTTTAGGAAAAGGAAAGCTTACCAAGAAGTTCATTATTGAAGGATGTGTGGTTTCAAAATCAGCCAAAGAGAAAATAGAAAAAGCCAAAGGCACAATAAAGCGAAAAGCGAAAAGCGAAAAGCGAAAAACAACAGATTAAAATTAAAAAGAACGAAAACTTTAAACTTTAAATTTTTCTTTTACACTTTTCATTTTACACTTTTAACTTAGCGAAGCGCTTATGTTCAATAAACTCATCCAGATATTAAAAATTCGCGACCTTAGAAATAAGATATTATTTATTTTGGGGATTTTTACTATTTTTCGGATAATGGCTAACATACCTATTCCTGGAATTAATGCCGAAAACCTAAAAAGTTTTTTTGAGCAATTTCAGATGTTCGGACTTTTAAATGTATTTACCGGCGGAGCTTTAGATAATCTTTCTATTGTGATGTTGGGATTAGGTCCTTTTATTACCGCAGTTATTATTTTTCAACTTTTAACAATGATTTTTCCCCAGCTTGAAAAAATGTATAAAGAAGAAGGCGAAGCAGGCAAACAGAGATTTAACCAGTATTGCAGAATAGCAACGGTTCCTTTGGCTTCTCTTCAAGGATACGGCATGTTAACTCTTTTACAGAAGCAAAATGTTATAGGAGTTCTTTCGCCGACTGCTCTTTTAACTTCAATTTTTACCATAGCTGCCGGCGCCCTGTTTTTGATGTGGCTGGGAGAGTTAATCTCGGAAAAAGGAATTGGCAATGGCGTTTCTCTTTTGATTTTCGCCGGTATTATTGCTGATTTTCCGAATAATATCCGTCAGATGCTGGTCACCTGGGACCCGTCCCGAATTCCTTCTTATTTGCTTTTTTTTGGAATGTCTTTGTTAATTATCGCCGGAGTGGTTTTAATTAATGAAGGCAGGCGTAATATTCCGGTTTCCTACGCCAAGAGAGTGAGGGGGACGAAAATGTACGGCGGTGTTTCTACTTATCTGCCTTTAAATGTTAATCCGGCAGGGGTAATGCCTATAATTTTTGCCTTGTCTATTTTACTTTTTCCATCAATGATAGCTAATTTTTTTACCGGAGCTGCCGGCGCCGTGGGAAACATTGCCCAAATAATCAGCACTTTTTTTGAAAATCCCTGGGTTTATGGGAGTTTATACTTTTTATTGGTTTGTCTTTTTACTTTTTTCTACACCGCAGTTACTTTTGACCCTAAAAGCATTGCCACGAATTTACAAAAAATGGGCGGGTTTGTTCCAGGAATCAGACCGGGCAGTTCCACGGCTAATTTTATACAATATATTTTAAATCGGGTTTTATTAATAGGCGCTTTGTTTTTAGGAACGATTGCCATAATGCCTCAGATTGTCGGGAATATAACCGGAGTAATGGTTTTTAGTTTTTTAATTGGTGGAACCGCTTTGTTGATTGTAGTTAGCGTTGCTCTGGAAACAATGCGCCAAGTCAATTCTCAATTACAAATGAGAGAATACGAAAAGTTTTAAAATTTCTAATTTTTAATGAATTAATTTTTAAACTATGAAAAAACCTTTAATGATTATTTTTCTCGGGCCGCCGGGATCGGGCAAAGGCACTCAAGCAGAGCTTTTGAGAAATAAATTTGGATTGGAATATTTCGGAAGCGGGGTGGCTCTTCGCAAACGTCAAAAAGTAGGTGATTTCACCGGAAAGAAAATTGGAGAAGTTATGGAAAGGGGAGAATGGATACCAGAATCTGTTATTTGTGGACTTTGGATGGATAAATTAGAAAAATTTAAACATAAAAGAAAATTTAATGGATTAATATATGATGGTGGCCCAAGACAAATATTAGAGGCTGAAATTTTTGATGTAGCTTTAAAATGGTATGAGTGGCAAGATATAAAAGTTATTTTTATTAATATTTCAAGAAAAGAATCCTTAAATCGTTTAACTAAGCGAAGACAATGTAAAAAATGCGGGCGAATTATTCCTTGGATTGGAGAATTTAAAAAATTAAAAAAATGCGATAAATGCGGAGGTGAACTTATTACCAGGTCTGATGATAAATTTCAATCCATAAAAAAACGGCTTGAGGAATTTAAAAATGAAACTATGCCAACAATAAACTATTACAAAAAACAAAATCGTTTAATAAAAATCAACGGTGAGCAGTCAATCGAAGATGTATTTAAGGATATTTTAAGAGCTCTTAAATAGTTGTTTTTTAATGACCAATAAAGTTATTTGTATTGTGGGAATGCCCGGAGCAGGCAAAAGTATAGTTTCTGATGAATTGGTAAAACAAGGATTGGCTTATTTAAGATTTGGTCAAATTACTATAGATAAAATTAAAGAGGAGGGATTGGAACTTAACGAAAACAATGAAAAAAAGATAAGAGAGAATTTTAGAAAAAAATACGGAATGGGCGCGTTTGCCACGCTAAATATTTCCAAAATAGATGAATTGCTTAAAAAATCTAATGTAGTAGTTGACGGACTTTACAGCTGGTCCGAATATAAAATTCTTAAAGAAAAATACGGTGATTCAATGCACGTAGTAGCGGTATATGCTCCGCCGAAATTAAGATATGCAAGATTAAGAGATAGAAATGTTGAAGCAGATTTTACTCAACGTTTCAGGTCTATTACGGAGGAAGAAGCCGGGACGCGTGATTGCGCGGAAATTGAGAATATAGAAAAAGGCGGTCCTATTGCAATGGCAGATTTCACGATTGTTAATACCGAGACAATTGAGAAATTGAAAGAAAATATTAATGAAATTTTATCAGATTTAAATTTATGATACCGATTAAAACCCCGGAGGAAATCAAAATAATGGCTGAAGCAGGTAAAATTCTGGCCAAGATTATAAAGCAATTGATGAAAATGATTGAGCCGGGAATTACCACTAAAGAATTAAACAGGGTCGCAGAGGCCCTGATTTTAAATTATAATGCCCAGCCGGCTTTTAAGGGCTATGAGGGATTTCCTTCTTGTCTTTGTACTTCAATAAATGAAGTTATTGTTCATGGTGTCCCTTCAAATTATAAATTAAAACCAGGAGATATTATTTCCCTTGATATTGGGCTTATATGGCAGGGATTTTATTCTGATATGGCAGTTACGGTGCCGGTAGGAAAATGCGAGCCAGAGACATTGCGGTTAATTAGAGTAACCAAAAAAGCGCTAAAAAGAGGAATTAAAAAAGCGCGGCCCGGGAATACTTTCGGCGATATCGGCAATACTATTCAGAGATATGTTGAATCCCAGGGATTTAATGTTGTTCGCGATTTGTGCGGACACGGAATTGGCAAGGAACTTCACGAAGAGCCGCAGATTTTGAATTTTGGCAAGCGGCATACCGGTCCTAAAATAAAACCGGGAATGGTTTTTTGCTTGGAACCGATGGTTACGATAGGGGATTATAAATTAAAAAAATCAGATGACGGTTTTGGTTTTGAAACTGCTGATGGCTTTTTATCCGCCCATTTTGAACACCAAATGGCAGTCACCGAAACCGGCGTTGATATATTGACAGAATTGAAATAATAAGTAATATTAAAATCAGCACAAAATAGGAGTAAAGAAATGGATATAGGAGAATATGAAGATTATCCCAAGGGCGATATAATGTTATTATGCGATATGAAAGGTTGCAATAGAAGAGCAGTAGGGCGAATCGGGGATAAAAAATTATGCGATTTGCATTATCGTAAAGCAAAGGGGCAAAAGCATTCAGCTTGAACCCTGTATTTTTTTATCTCAAAAATTATGCTATCATAATAGTATGTATTTATCAGTAATTATTCCGGCTTATAATGAGGAAAAGCGGCTGCCCAAGACCTTGAAAGAAATTGATAAATATCTAAGACAGCAAGATTATCAATACGAGATTATTGTAGTAAATGACGGTTCAAAGGATAAAACAGCTGAAATTGTCCGAGAACAGTTCTTAAACATTAAGAATTTAAGGTTAATTGACAATAAAATCAATCAGGGCAAAGGTTCTGTAATTCGGCAGGGGATGTTGGAAGCAAAAGGAGAATATCGTGTTTTTACTGACGCGGACAATTCTACTTCAATTGACCATTTGGAAAAAATGCTGCCTGAATTTAAAAAGGGTTATGACATTATTATTGGCTCCCGGGATATAAAAGGAGCAATTTTAGATCCTCCTCAGCAAATACATCGTCGGATTTTAGGCGATATTTTTCGGCTGTTAACTCAAATAACTTGCGGAACCTGGGGAATTTTAGACAGCCAGTGCGGTTTTAAAGGTTTTACCGCAAAAACAGCTGAACATATTTTTCCAAAATGTAAAATCAATCGCTTTGCTTTTGACCCGGAAATTTTAGTCATTGCTAAAAAACTTGGCTTCAAAATTAAAGAAATTCCTGTTGTTTGGAAAAACGACCCGGAAAGCAAAGTTAAGTTTAAAAGTATGCTCAAAATGGCAGAAGATTTAATTAAAATCAGATTAAATTTAATTAAAAAAATATATGACTAAAAAAATCAAGAAAAAATTTCTTTCTGAACTTCGTTATGATTTAGTCAGCAAGGATTGGGTAATTATTGCCGCTCACAGGGCAAAGAGACCAATAACTTTTAAGAAAAAAGCGCAACCCTGTCCTTTTTGCGATATTTCAACTCAGGAAACTCCAACTCTTATTTTTTCTCAAGGAAAAGAATCTGCTCTTGGTCTTCATAATGAAATTCCGGAGAATTGGACAACGATTGTTATTCCCAATAAATATCCTGTTTTTACCCCTTTTTTGAAATTAAACAAACAAGTCAAAGCCGGCTTATATCAAACAATGAATGCGGTTGGTTTTCATGAAATAGTTGTGACCCGCGACCATAAAAAATCCATTGCTCAATTGTCAATTAAACAAATTAAAGAAGTAATTGATGTTTATCAAAAAAGATATTTACAGTTAATGAAAGAGAAATTTGTAAATTATATTTCTATTTTTCATAATCACGGAGTTGAAGCAGGAGGTTCTATTGCTCATCCGCATTCCCAGATTATTACCACTCCTCTTATTGACAGCGACCTTAAAAAAGCGCTTGTTAATTCTAAAAGATATTT
>DAOWKS010000059.1 GCA_030643665.1 bacterium | reverse complement strand
GTTTTTTTATTTGTTAAATTGGTATAATATAATAAAGATATTATGGTTAAGGATTACTATAAGAAAAATAATTTTACGCTTTATTTAGGGGATTGTCTAAATGTCTTAAAAGAACTTCCGGAAAATTCAGTGGATATGATTTTTGCCGACCCTCCTTATCTTTTATCAAATGGAGGGTTCACTGTTCACGCTGGCAGACGAGTAAGCGTCAACAAAGGCAAGTGGGATAAGAGCAATGGATTAAAAAAAGATTTTGATTTTCATTTGAATTGGATTAAATCCTGCAAAAGAATCTTAAAGCCGCAAGGGACAATTTGGATTAGCGGAACATATCATTCCATTTATCAGTGTGGATTTATTTTACAAAATACCGGACTTCATATTCTAAATGATATTGCGTGGTTCAAGCCAAACGGTTCGCCAAATCTAAGTTGCCGTTATTTTACCGCAAGTCATGAAACCTTGCTTTGGGCTATAAAAGACAAAAGAGCAAAACACACCTTTAACTATGAAGCGATGCGGAACGGAAATTGGCCTGAAGATTTTCTGAAAAAACCCGATAAACAAATGAGGTCGGTTTGGGCAATAAATACCCCAAAAACAGTAGAAAAAAGATTTGGCAAACATCCAACCCAAAAACCAGTGGACTTATTAAAACGGATTGTTCTGGCAAGCACTAATAAGGGCGATTTAATTCTTGACCCATTCACCGGAAGTTCAACAACAGGGCTTGCTGCTTATCTTTATGGCAGAAAGTTTATCGGCATTGACACAGAGAAAAAATATTTGGACTTGTCAGTAAAGCGATTTGAAGAATTAGATAAAAACTTAAAAAGAAAATTTTCTAAAAAATAATTTAAATTAATTTTATGAGAAAAGGAGGAATAGGTGGAGCCAATACAAAAACAGGACTTTACTTTGAAGGTAAGGTGGATTTTTTAACTTTCATAGCGAAGCAAAAGAATTATAGTGTAAAAGGAAACACAATTTTTTATAATGGCGAAAAGGTCGCCTTGTCTTTTAAGAAATATGGATTGTATAAATATTTAGAGGAAAATGGAGTAAATTATAAAAAGATTATTTCTAAAAGACTTTTACCTGATGATGCGATATTTGTTATTGTCAACAATACTTTATTTATTCTTGAAATAAAATTTCAAGAAGTTGCCGGTTCAACTGATGAAAAATTACAGACATGTGATTTTAAAATTAAGCAGTATAGAAAACTTTTATCGCAATTGAATGTTGAGGTACAATATATTTATATTTTGAATGATTGGTTTAAAAAACTTGAATATAAAGATGTTTTAGATTATATTATTTCAATAAATGGCTGTTCGTATTATTTTAATTATTTGCCGTTGCAGAAAATAGGTTTGCCAGTGCCTAATACTGAGTAGATAAAAATTAAAAAACACAATCAACTCTATTTTTGATTTTAGTATTTCAGAAACAGGTCTTTCAACCTGTTTTTTTATTTGTTAAATTGGTATAATATAGTAAAGGGTAAAGAATAAAATTTTTAGATGATATGAACAAAAAACAATTAGGACAATTTTTTACTAAAAATTCTGATTACATTTTACAGAATTTGGAAAAATTCATTAAGGACAAAGAAATTGTTGACCCTTTCGCCGGTAGTGGTGATTTATTAAAATGGGCTGAAAAAAATAGGGCAAAAAAAATAATTGGCTACGATGTAGATAAAAGTTATATTGATAGCAAAACAATTTTTTATAATGACAGTATTAATAATCATTTGAAATATAAATTTGTTTTAACAAACCCTCCGTATTTACATAAAAACAAAGCGACAAAAGAAATAAAAGAACGGTATTTTCAAGGTGTAAATTCTTATTTTGAAGATCTTTATCAGGTTTCGATTAATTCTCTTCTTAATTCAAAAGAAGGAATACTTATTACGCCCCTTAATTTTTTATCAGCAGAGAATTCAGAGAAGATAAGAAAAATATTTTTTGAAAAATTTGAAATAGTCGTTTTGAATATTTTTTTAGAACAAGTGTTTGAGGATACAATCTATAATGTAGTTTCTTTCTATTATAGGAAAAAGAAAAAACAATCTGAAAAGAATAAAATTAATGTTAATATTTTTCCTAATAAAAGAAAATTAAAATTTGTTTTACATAAAAAATATGGCTGGCAATTAGGAGGCGGTGTTATATCAAAAATCTATTCGGTAAAGAATTTATTGGGCATTCATCGTTTGACAGAGAAAGATTTAGTAAATGGTAATTATGTGGTTAGATTGGCGTATAGCAACATAAAAGATAAGAAAATTTGTAAAGTTAATGACACTTTCAAAGAGGTTTTGGGGAAAAATATAATCTTTTTAAGAGCCATTGATAGCAAAAATGGCAAAAAAATACAATTGGAAGATATTAGAAACTATAAAGTAGATGGGCTGATTGGTAAGGAAAGTTCAAGAAATATGGCTCATTTGTTATTTGAGAAGGAAATCGATGTGGGATTGCAAAAAAAATTGATTGATTATTTTAATAAAGAATTAGAGCGAGAAAGGAAGAGATATGCATCGTTGTTTTTAACTAATTTTAGGGATAATAATAGGAAGAGAATTAGCTTCAATTTTGCTTATAGGTTTATAAATTATTTATATTTGGATAAATTTAACTATGAAAAAGAACAATCTATTTTACTTTAATTTTTCTCGAAAAAATCCAGAGGAGTTTTTAGATCAATATTATATTTTTGATGAGAGGCATCCAGATTTAAAAAAGTATATTTCTAAAACGAAAGATATTAAGAATGTATTAACCACAATTAAGACATTAGAAGAAAGTAAAGAGAACCGAAAAACGATAGATAAATATTATAAAAAACTACAGAAAAGTTTGAACAAATACGCTAACACTTCTGAGTTTATTGCTTTTGTGAATGCGTGTGATAGCTATTTAGACATTGTAAAAATTGATATTGGATTATTGAAGAAAATTACAAAAAGATATTTTGAGAAAAGAATTATTACTGAAATTGTTCCCGAGGAATGGGTTCAGGCAATTGTAGATTCTCATACCTCAAGAAAAAAAGGACAGGCAGGAGAGAATAAATTGATTGATATATTAAAAAATAACGGTTACGAGCTTTTTGGCAAAGGTCACGGCTGGAAAGATTTTTTGGGGAATAAAAAGTCAGTGACGGTATTCTCAAAAAGCAAAAGATCAGATTTTTGTTTAGATAAAGTTAGAAAAAATTTAGGAATAAAGATAAAAACAACGAAACAAAATGCTGGATTCAAGTTTCTAACGCAACTTTCTGACCTGTAATTAATTGATAAAATTTCTCTGAAGGCGTGTAATAATCAAGAACTTTCCTTGGTCTGGAATTTAATCTTTGTTCCGCTTTTTTAATTTCATATCTGGATACTTTTCTAAAATCAGTGCCCTTGGGAAAATATTGCCTGATTAACCCATTGGTATTTTCATTAGTTCCTCTCTGCCAAGGGCTATAGGGATCTGCGAAGTAAACCTGAATCTTGGTTTCTTCAGTAAAAATCTTATGTTGGCTCATTTCAGTTCCCCTGTCATAGGTTAATGTTTTTTTAAATTGTTTAGGTATTTCCTTAAATTTTTTAGCAAAGGATTTTCTGACATTAAAAGCGTTTTTGGCTTTCAACGGAACAAGCAATGTCAATCGCGTTGTCCTTTCGACTAATGTTCCAAGAGCGCTTTTATGGTTCTTTCCGACTATTAAATCTCCTTCCCAATGGCCAGGTATTATTCTGTCTCTGGCTTCTTCCGGACGCTCGGAAATGCTAATAATGTCTTGTATCCTCTGCTTTCTGTAATGAGCATATTTCCTTGGCTGCCTCATCTTTCTTTCCTGCCTTAATCCTTTCATGAGTTCCTTTTTGAGTTCACCCCTGGGCAAACAGTAAAGATGTTGATAAATTGTTTCGTGAGAAATGCGCATACTCTTATCTTCAGGATAGTCCAGTTCAATCCTTCTGGCAATCTCTTCCGGAGACCATTCCGTTTTCAGCTTGTCATATACATAACTTTTTAGTTTTTCGTTTGAATCTATCTTTCCGGGCCGCCGACCTTGTTTTCTTAATTCTTCTGTTCGCTTTTGAGCTTTTTCTGCCCGATACCACCCCTTATATTTATTGTTCGACCATATTTCTCTTGAAACCGTGCTTGTCGGGCGGTTAATCCTTTCAGCAATATCTGCGAAAGATTCCCTTGCCCATATTCCTCTGCTGATTTCTTCTCTGTCTTGAAAACTTAACCTTGTATATTTTTTCATTCTTTTATTCTAACAGAAATCAGTCGTTGCGTTGATTGTTTGAACTCAGTAATAAGATACTTGACCTTATTATAAAAAACCATAATAACATTTTTCTTTTAGAAGCGAAACATATTAACACAAGTGGTGGAGGGCAAGATAAACAGATAAGCGAATTGATTGAAGTATTAAGTTTGAAGGAAAAAGTAAAAAATGTACATTATATTGCTTTTCTTGATGGCTATAAATCCAATCTGTTATTGGGTGGGCAACCAAAGATTAGAGGTAAATTAAAAGATCAACAAAAAGACATAAACTTATACTTAAAAAGAAACAAAAGATCATTTTGGGTTAATACAGACGGTTTTGTTAAACTAATCAAAGATTTGGGTTGAGGAGCAAAGATAATAGTTTTTAATTTGGGATTTTTGGTTCTATTGAGGTTGAACCTCAATATATTCTCATAAATTATGACAAAATTTCAATGTCCAAAATGTGGTTCAAACGAGTTTGTAACTAATCCAAACAAGTATGATTGTTTAAGATTTGTTAAGAATGATTTTCACATTGATAAATCAGAAATTGTTAATGAGGAGTATAAAATTTATTGTCGCGAGTGTGGGGTTGAAATAGACGAGCAAGGTTCCATAAAGAACAAAAAAATTATTATAAAAGAGTCATAAGTTGAAAATAAAAGCAATAATATGCCCAAGATAAAATATACAAGGAAACTTACCAAAAAAGGGAAGTATAGTTATTTCGTCATACTGCCGAAAAAGATAATTGATGCTTTTAATTGGCGAGACCGCCAAAAGGTGGTAATTAGGGTTTTTGGTAAAAATAAAATCCTCATTTCTGACTGGAAACCGAGAGGCAAAAGCAAAAAATAGAGTACTTTATAGGATACTCTATGGGGTACACTATAAGGTACCCTAAAATAAATTTGAATAAAAAAACAGAGAACATTCCTCTGTTTTTATTTGGATTAAGTTGAAGAGAAAGAATTTTTGTTGTAGAATGAAAAAATATGGACAGCGAGATTAAGACATTAAAACAATTGAATAAGGAGCAAAAAGACGCGGTGAATTTTGGCGATGGTCCGCTTTTGATTGTGGCTGGCGCCGGCACTGGCAAAACAACAGTCATTACCCAGCGCGTTGCTCGTCTCATTGAAACGAAAAAAGCAAAACCAGAGGAAATTTTGGCTTTAACTTTTACCGACAAAGCAGCCGGCGAAATGGAGGAGAGGGTAGATAAACTTTTGCCTTATGGTTATGTTGACCTTTGGATTTCCACTTTCCATTCTTTTTGCGAACGAATTTTGAAAAATTACGCTTTGGATATCGGCATTCCTTTGGATTTTAAGTTATTAGACCAAACCGCTGCCTGGCTTTTAACCAGACAGAATTTTGAGAAATTTAACTTGAATTATTACCGACCGATTGGCAACCCGACAAAGTTTATTCACGCCCTGCTCAATCATTTTTCCCGATGCAAAGACGAAGGCATTTATCCGGAGGACTACTTGAAATACAGCGATGAATTGCGACTCAATTTAGACGACATTCCAGTTGGCAGCAAGTCAGTCAAATCCAAGGATAAAAAAGATTTAGCTCAAAAACAGCAGGAATCAGACCGCGTCAAAGAGGTTGCGCAGGCATATCATACTTATCAGCGACTATTGTTAGAAAACAATGCGTTGGACTTTGGCGATTTAATAAATTACTGTTTGAAATTATTTAGAGAAAGACCAGCAATTTTAGAAAAATACCGCCGGCAATTTAAGTATATCTTGGTTGACGAATTTCAGGACACCAACTGGGCGCAATATGAATTAGTAAAATTACTGGCTTTTCCAAAGAACAATTTAACTGTTTGCGCGGATGACGACCAGAGCGTGTTCCGATGGAGAGGCGCTTCTTTCAACAATGTTTTGCAGTTTCGGAAGGACTATCCCGAGGAAAAGGAAGTGGTTTTGAAAAAGAATTATCGCTCCAGCCAGAATATATTGGATATTGCTTACAAGTTTATTCAGTTAAACAACCCAAATCGTTTGGAATACCAACTTAACAATGTTGCCGAGATTTCCAAAATTGCCAAACAAAAAGGAGTGGACTTAAAAAATTTTAAGAAAATAGATAAGCGGCTGAAGGCAGAAAAAAAAGATAAAGCCCTGATTGAATATCTGCATTTCGGAACTTCGGAGCAAGAAGTGCAGGGAGTGTTGGAAAAAATCGGAAAACTTTTGAAAGAGGATAAAGATGTCTCTTTCAATGATTTTGCCATTTTAGTTCGGGCAAATGAAACGGCAAAGCCGTTTTCCCGGGGGTTGGAGCGAGCGCGTATCCCTTATCAATTTCTCGCCTCAAAAGGACTTTATACCAAGCCGATTATTTTAGATGTCATTTCTTATTTTAAGTTATTAAATAATTTTTACGATGACTCTGCTTTTTATCGCGTTTTGAATTTGCCGTCGCTCAAAATTCCATACGAGGATGTGTCTAAAATTACTCAACATTGTTATCGCCGCGCTCTTCCAATTTATGATTCTCTCCAACAGTTGTCTTTAATTAAGGGATTATCTTCGCGGACAATAACTCAAATTAATCATATTTTAGGTTTGCTTCAAAAGCATTCTTCTTTGATAAAAGAGCAAAATGTTAGCGCGCTCTTTGTCAATTTTTTAACGGATTCCGGCTATCTGAATTATCTGGTTCGGCAAAACAAAGGAAGCATAGACCTGCTTAATCAGTTTTTTGACAAAATTAAACAGTATGAAAACACTCAAAATGAGCCGTCGCTCGCCAATTTTATGGAGCAATTAGAAATGGAGATCGAGTCAGGGGAGCAAGGTTCATTGGAGTTTAACATAGAGGAAGGTCCGGAAACAATAAAAATTATGACCATTCATTCTGCCAAAGGATTGGAATTTAAGTATGTCTTTTTAGTAAATTTAACTGATAGACGGTTTCCGACCATAGAGAGAAAAGACCCCATTGAAGTTCCGGGTCCATTAGTCAAGGAAATTACGCCGGAAGGGAATGTCCATTTGCAAGAGGAAAGGCGACTTTTTTATGTGGGAATGACACGGGCAAAGAATGGTCTATTTTTTTGTTCGGCAAATAATTATGGAGGAGTAAGGAATAAAAAGCCGTCAAGATTTTTGTATGAGTGCGAGATGGTGGAGGAAGAGAAGCCCGAAGCCCGAAGCCCGAATGACGAAAAAATTCCCAAATTAGAAATCCCAAACTTCAAATCGCCATACGCCATACACCATACGCCATACACCATACGCCACATTTTGCCAGACCATTTTTCTTATACCCAACTGGCCGCTTTTGAAAAATGTCCTTTACAATATAAATTCGCCCATATTCTTAAAGTCCCCAGAAAGGGCAAGCCGAATTTTAGTTTCGGAAAGACGATTCACAATACTTTACACGAATTTGTCAATTTAATTTGCCGCAGCAGGGCGGTAAATCAAAAAGATTTATTCGGCGCTGAACCCCATTTTATTCCAGAATCTAAATTGACGAGAAGTGTTCTCGTCAATTTAGAAGATTTGATAAAAATTTATAAAAAAAATTGGCTTGACGAATGGTACGAAAGCAAAAGCCAAAAATGTGAATATTATAAAACTGGAAAGAAAATTCTCAAAAATTTTTATGATAATTTTATAAAAACTCAGCCAGAAATTTATTTTATTCATGGCTTACC
>DAOWKS010000011.1 GCA_030643665.1 bacterium | reverse complement strand
CTTTTAGCTTTTAGTTTTTCGCTTAACGAAGTGCTTATTCGTATTTTCTTAAGGCTTCTACCGGTTTGAGTTTAGCTGCCGACCTGGCAGGAAAAAATCCCGCTAAACATCCTATAGAAAATGAAAAAACTAAAGCGAAAATAATCATCCAGGGAGAAATAGTTGTTGTAAAATAAAATGTTGGATTAATCTGACCATAATAATCAATTCCTTTAGCAAGAATACTGCCAAGTAATAGTCCGCCTACGCCGCCAAAAATCCCAACTATCCCTGATTCAATTAAAAAGATTGCCAGAATTGCTGAATTCTTGGCTCCAATCGCTTTCATAATTCCGATTTCTTTGGTTCTTTCTCTGACCGAAGTGAACATACTATTTGTAATTCCGATACCGCCCACGACAATGGCAATACCGGCAAATCCAATAATAACAACCTGAATTATGCCTAAAATAGTATCAACCATCTCTCCCATCTTTTCTGAGGTAATAACTGAAAAATCAGCCACATCTGTCCCAGCCCTTCTTTTTCTTGTCTTTTGAAGACTGTCTTCAATCGCTGTTTTCACAATATTTTCATCTGCTCCTTTTTCAAGTTTAACTATCGCGTACGCGGCCGTGCCGCGTTTTTCTCCGGTTAAATCTTGATACACCTTCATATCCATATAAATCATACTGTCATCCTGCTGGTTTCCCAAGGAATTTAATATTCCCGCCACCTCAAACTTTTTTCCCTTTATCACCATTTCTGACCCCGCTTTTATCTTTTTTGAGAAAATTTCATTAGCTATATATTGGCCGATTAAAATCTGATTTCCCTTGCTTGGCCACCTTCCCTCTGATAAACTCCAACCCTGAAAAATACTCAAAACATCTAAACTTTCTTTCCAGGGGTCGTAACCACACATAGCAATTTGTTTTGATTCATCCTTATATCTGGCCACGGTCCCGGTATAAGAAAATCCTAAAACTTTATCTACGCCTTTTGCTTTTTTAATCGCCTCAATATCTTCTTTTTGCAGTTTTGCGCCGCCAAACATCATACTGGTAAAAATATCTTCCTCGCCTCCGGGCATTACCATAACCATTTCCCCACCCATTGCCTGCAATTGCTGGTTAATGGTTGTTTTCAATCCCTCGCTTAAAGAAAGTAAAGAAATTATCAAAAAAACGCCAATAACAATGCCTAAAACAGTCAATAAACTTCTTAATCGTCTGGTTCTTATATTTCTTAAGGCAATTTTAAAGTATTCTTTCAGTTCTTCCATAAAACTTTCTTCATAGTTAAATGATTCTTGACTATTTGCCCGTCTTTAATATTTACTATTTCTTCGGCGTAATTTGCGATATTCGGATCATGAGTAACAATAATCATTGTTTTTCCTTGTTTTATATGAAAATCTTTTAAAAATTCCATTATCATTTTTCCGGTGGTTGAATCAAGGTTTCCTGTCGGTTCATCGGCTATAATCACCTCCGGATTGTTGGCAAAGGCCCTGGCCAGCGCCACTCTTTGTCTTTCGCCGCCGGAAAGTTCTGTTGGCTGGTGAACCATTCTTTTTTCCAAGCCAACCATTTTTAAAATCTCGGCTGCTTTCTCTTTTCTTTTTAGAGGCGGAACTCCCTGAAAAATCATAGGCAGCATTACATTTTCTAAACAGTTAATATGGGGAATTAAGTTAAACTCTTGAAAAACAAAACCCAATATTTTTCCCCTAAATTGAGCTAGCTGGCTTTCCGACATTTTTGCAATATCTTTTCCCTTTAAATAAACTTTTCCTTTTGTTGGAAAATCCAAACAGCCAATCATATTCAAAAGAGTTGATTTCCCTGACCCGGAAGCGCCCATAACAGCGACAAAAGCGCCTGGATTAATTTCCAGGCTTAATCCTCTTAGGGCGGCCAATTCTGTCTTTCCCAACTGATAAATTTTCCAGACATTTTCTAATTTAATGATTGGTTCTATGTTCATCTCAAAATTACTTTTTCTCCTATTATGAGCCCTGAGATAATTTCTATCATATCATTACTGCCTAAAAGACCTGTTTCTATTTCTCTCTCTTCAATTTCCCCATTTTTTAAAACTTCAACAAAAACTTTATCGTCTTTTTTCTGAATCGCTTCTTCATTAATCATTAAAACATTTTCTTTTTGAGCTGTTTTAATAATCAAATCAGCTGTCATTCCCGGCTTAACTCCTTCGAGTACCCCGCCCTCATCTACGAAGGCGGGACTAATAATTATTCTGTAATAGACAACTCCCTCAATAAGTTTTTCAGCCGGATTAATGGCTATAACTTTACCTTTAAAAATTTCATCGGGAAAAGCAACTAAAGAAATATCTACTGGATTTCCAATATTTATTTTTACCACGTCTTCTTCGTAAATATCTGTTTCTATTTCAAATGGAACTGTTGGCAAAAGAATAACAACAATATCTGTTAATTGAACCAATTCGCCTGCTTTTTTCTTTAGTTCTGTTATTTGGCCTTTTACAGGGCTGCGAAGATAAGATTCCTGAATTTTGTTTTTTAAAATATCTACCTGAGCTTGGGCTTGATTTACCTGGGCTTGATATAAATCAATGTCTTGCTGTCTGGGGGGAGCTATCAACAGGGCTCGTTCATCTTGAGCTGTCTGGAGATTACCTTCAGCCGAAGAAACTTGCGCTTGAGCAGTGTTAAGCAAGGATTCATTAGTTGTGATAGTTGAGGAAATAGTTTGTTGAGCGTTAGTAATGTTGGTTAAACCAGTGCTGATATAAGTCCTTTGGTTGTCTAAAGAGGTCTTATTAGTTGAGGAAACCGTACTGCGATAACTTGGTTCCTCACAAACCTCTCTAATGATTTTCAAAGCATCAGAAACAATCTCTAAGTTTTCTTTCATTTCTGAAAGGCGGGCTTCGGTATCGTCCTGAGAATTTTGAACAACCGCTTTCTCTATTTTATCTTTATTTTCTTTAACTTTAATGCTTTCCTGGTCATTGCCGGTAAAATATGTTCGTTGAATTGAATCTACCACTTTGGAAGCATTATAACTTTTTAGTTCAGAATCGTCTAAAACATTTAAGGCGTCTTCGTAGGCGTTTTTCAGGTCTTGTTCAGCATCAGCCTGAACATCTTCTAAATTCTGTTCACTATTGGTTAAAGAAATTTTAGCATTAGCAACTTTGGTTTCAGTAACTTGAATTTCTTCCGGGCTGGCGCCGGCTAACAATTTGTTTAATTTTGATTGAGATATGGCTAAAAGCGCGTTAGCTTCCTGAACCTGAATTTGTAATTGGCTTGTTTCTATTTTTGCCAGTTTTTGGCCAAATCCAACTTTATCACCTACTTCAACATATATTTTTTCAAGACGACCTGAATTTTTAAAAGCCATATTTAGCGCCTGTCCTTTTTTGACCATTCCGGTTTCAGAAATTTCCTGTGAAATATCTCCCATTAATACTTCAGTCAAATCAAAACTCGGTTCTTCTTTTTTGAGAAAACCTTGATAAACGCCAAAAACCAATATAGCAATGATTACAGATATTAAAATTACTTTTTTCATAAATCCGCTCTAAAAATATTTTAATTATAATTCATTAATAACATCAATTTTTTTATCTAAAATAACATCGCCTTCACCAAATCTAAAAATTGCTTTTAATAAATTTCCTTTTATTACTTCCGGAACCCAAAATTCATCATCAGGCCACATGTTACTAAAAGGCATTTCAGAAACTGCAAACCATTTAGGATTCATTTCTTCTGTCTCGATTGGATTTCCGCGCCAATTCTCAGAAAAATATACATGTGCCAGATTATCCCACAAAGGATTATTAGGAAAATAAAATGCTAATTCGGCAACCTTGTTTAGATTTTTTATATCAACTCCTACTTCTTCCTTAGTTTCTCTTTTGGCAGCCTCCTCAATTGTTTCTTTTTGTTCAACTTTGCCGCCAACGCCATTCCATCTATTTATCCCAAAACCTCTTTTCTTCATAGCAAGACATATATCGGTTATTTGACCATGCGATTTTTTTATTAAAAATACAAGAGTTGTATTTTTTAATTTTTGCATATTTTTTATTCTTTATGTTTTCTCATCGTATTTAAGCCGATTTTGACCATTAATCATAATTTTATTCTACACATTAAAAAGAAAAATGGCAAATTTTTTACTCATTTCTGTCGTTTTTGATAATTTACGATTTTCAACAAGAAAGCAGGGGGTTATCCCCTGCTTTCTTACACTCTCTTTTTCATTTTTAAACCCGCAAAATAAATTATGAGCTTAAAAATAAAGGGGAGGAAGGAATGAGTATGCTTCCTCCAAAACTTTTTATATAATGCACCCACATACTGTAGGTACACTCCAGGGAACCTCAACGGTCTCCCCTTCTTCTATCACTTCCACCCCGTCACCTTTCCAATCTCCTTCACGGAGATTGGCAGGACACTGAAACATAACACAATCACTATAGACCGTATTATCAGGGCAAAAGTAAAAATGTTCTTCCCCGTCATATCCGTGACCTGCAACCCCGTCGGTGCCAAGGTCTACGAGCCATCCACTTACATTCTCCTTACTGAAACGCTCCTGAGTCTCCGCATTATTGTAGACATAATCTACAACAGCGGGTTTCACTCCGCGGACGGGATTTTTACCTACTCTAATGGGAATTCCGTCCTTTACAGCTCTCTCAATTGCTTCAATGGTAGTTAGCGATACTCGCCACTTACCATTCATCCCTCGTTCAAATTTCACTCCAGCATCATCGCGCTGGACGCTCTTTTCTTGACCGCTCTCGCGGTCTTTTCCTTTATCTATCATTTTCTATTTCTATTCTCCTAGGGGCTAAATTGCCCCATCCTTGTTTTGATAGACGATTTTTGCAACTAATCTTTTGTTTAATTTTTAATGTGCCATATTTTCCTTTTTTCAATCCACAAATTAAATTTATGAACTGAAAAAAAGAAGAGAGAAAGAGAGTGCTGTATCTTTCTCTCAAAAATCTTAAAGATTTTTTGAGTGTCATTTTCTAAAATTCTTCTAGTGAAGAATCCCAGAAATCCACTTACGCGCCTCTTCCGTAGAATGGAAGAAGCCTCCCTCAGTAGCAACGAACTCGGGTTCGTGGCTACTACTGCTATTATCATCGTCGGTGTACATTATCATCACCTTTAAATTCAGAAAAGTTTAATTCCGAACTTAAAGCTAATGACAATTTCTTCCAATTTCCTTTATTTAATGCTTTCAAAGAACTACCTAAAGTATAACATACTATCTAAATCTTGTCAAGTGCTGAAAAGGGAAAAAACCCGCATACAGCGGGACTTCGACGAGGCAATGGCGGGGACGCCAGGATTCGAACCTAGAAATCTTCTTTTGGAGAGAAGAAGTTTACCATTAGCCTACGTCCCCATAATTACAAATTTTCAATTTAGCGTCGCGAAAGAAACGCAAAAGGAAACAAATATCGTTCTATATCCTTGAGTGTGCTTTTATATTCTTTACCACCGGTAATAGCATCGCAAAATACTTCCCTTAAACGGCCAATCTCTCTTAAACGTCCTTTCCAACGCGAATCTTTTAATGTCAAATCAAAAAGTTCAAGGGCTCGTTCAACCGCGCCTTGATAAAGTTTTTTATCTTTATCAAGCCATCGTTGCGCCCGGCTCACTTCGCTTCCGATATTTCCGAGTTGCTCACAAAGTGAAAGCTGAAACCATCTTCCTTCAGCTAATTCTTTATGAATAGATTTCATATTATCGCTCAACAACTAATTTATTTATAATAATCTTAATTTTCTCCCTTGTCTCTGGATTTTCTACATCTCGTGAACGATTATTACAGAAAGGTTTAATGTTGATTATTGAATCAAACTCTATCAATTCTTCTCCTTTTTTTTCTGGATAAAGATTAATTCCCCACGTGTATTCCCGCTTTGAATTTTCTTGTTCCATTAATGCTACTTCTTCATCAGCGTGCATTTCACCACCTATAGCTATTATTTCCTGCTCTACATCAACTACCGCTTTTACCAAATCACCAAATTGTTTTTTGGCAATATCAACAATTTCTTTTTTACTTATTGAATTCTTGATAATTTTTACCTCCATATTACTTCTTCATTTCTTTATGCGCCGTGTGTTTTCTGCACCACTTGCAGAATTTTTTTAACAACAACTTCTCTTCAATCATACCTTTTGATTTGTGGGTAAAATAATTTATTCTTTTGCATTCCTTGCACTGGAGTTTTATAAACGGTTTCTTTTTTGCCATAGTTTTAATTGATTCATTTAACTACTAAATTCCACCACCAATCTTTGACATGGTTTTTTATAATTTGTTCGGCAATTTGTTTAGCTATTTTTGTTTTTAGCCGCTTTTTTGTAAATTCCATCCATTCCAATGCCTGGGGATTACCGGTTTCATAATGTTCTTTTTCTTGACACATCTCTTCTAAAATATCCGCGTCCTTAGCTAAAATCGCTTCTTTGGTTTTTCTTTTTTCATATTCAGAAAGCAATTTTAGCATTTCTTTTCCAAAAGGCAAATTCTGGCACTGGTCTTTTCTGGCTTTTTCTTCAAATGCCTTATTATATCGTCTATTTACAAGATTTAAGTCGCCGGTTCTGGTTTCTGAAAGGTCATGGAAAAGGCACATTTTTAACACTTTATTTTCATCAGCTTTTTCAATTTTGGCTAAAGAATAACCAATTATAGCGCAGCGAAAAGTATGCCCGGCAATTGTTACTTTACCAGAACCTAAATTTTGATAACCGCTTCTGATTATTCTTTTTAAACTGCCGACCTCAAAGAAAAAATTAGTGATATTTTTAATGTGTTTCTTATTTTTCATATTCTTTTTATTTGCCATATGAGCCAGGAGCGAGATTTGAACTCGCGACCTTTCCCTTACCATGGGAGTGCTCTGCCAACTGAGCTATCCTGGCAATAGGTTATTTTTTCACTGTAATTTCAAAGGTTACAGTATTATCAGTATCAGAACAATTAGCTACAGCATATCCTTTTTTCTTTTCCCAGGGTAATTTTCCACCATAGCCAAGAGTTGTAATATAAGGAAAAATTGCAGTTAAAGCCCAAGTACATAGTCCTTTTGGGCATTTAGATAGGGGAAATTTCCAAGTATCACCTACTTTATGGCCTGCCTCGCAGGGGCCATTAACTTTTATAACTTTTACTTTTATAACAGGTATTGGATATTTTTTTGCCATAATTTTTAAATTTTTTATGTGGGCAGAGAGGGATTCGAACCCCCGAAGGCCAGAGGCCACGACGTTTACAGCGTCGTCCGTTTAACCACTCCGGAATCTACCCAATTTTTTTAATCTTATCATAAAAGTGTTCAATTTTCAATGATTTTTTGATGTTTTTTTCGCCACTGCTGTATTTTTTTGTGATAACCTGATAATAAAACTTTGGGCACCTGCCATTTTTTTCCTTTTTTATATTCAAAAACTTCTGGCCTGGTGTATTGCGGATATTCAATAAATCCCCTGCCTTGCCTGCCGCGCTTAATTGGAATTCTTTCTTTTAATAATTCCGGTTTGCCAATAACACCGGGAACTAAACGAGCCATTGTTTCAATTACCACCATTGCCGGCAATTCTCCGCCCATTAAATCATAAGGTCCAATTGACAATTCCATATCAGCAATATGTTTTGCTACTCTTTCATCCACTCCTTCATATCTGCCGCAAATCATAATGAGCTGGTCTAATTTAGAAAACTGATACGCCATTTTTTGATTAAATTGTTTTCCCCGCGGCGTAAAGAGAATAACTTTCTGTTTTCTGCTTTTTACTTTTCGCTTTATTTCATTTACGGCTTTGAAGATTGGCTCTATTTTGAATATCATTCCTAATCCCCCGCCATAAGGACGGTCATCAACAGTTTTGTGGCGGTCTTTTGCGTATTTTCTTAAATTATGAATATTAATTTTGAGCAATTTCTTTTTCCGCGCGCGAGAAATTAGACCCTCTTTTAGATAAGAATCAAAGATTTCTGGGAAAATTGTAATAATGTCAAATTTCATACAAAAACAGCGTTAACCAAATGTTAACACTGTTTTTTGAGTTCGTAAACTGTTTTTTTACAGTTTCAAATCTTCAATTCCTTTTTCTTTTTCTTCAGCAGGAGCTCTTTCTGTTTTAGCAGGAGCAGCTCTGCCGCCTTCAGGTTCCTCAATCTTCAAATTCACACGAGCGTGATTTTTAAGACCGACAATACGAACCAAATTTCTAATAGCTCTGGCCGTAGAACCTTCTTTACCGATGATCTGACCCATATCTTCAGAGTTAACTTTCAAAGAAAGTAAAACTCCCATTTCATCAACCTTGCGGTCAACTTTAACATCTTCTGGGTGATCAACTAAGGCCTTGATAATGTGTTCAAGAAATTCTTGATCTGATAATTTTTTTTCTGCCATATTGCTTAACTGTATTACTCATTTTGTCATTTCTAAGTAGCCCGACCTTTCTTATTCATTAAAGCTACTGTTTAATAGTTTATTCTTGTTTTGTTTTTTTGTCAAGTTCTTTTTCTTTTGGAGTTTCTTCTACTGGCTTTTCTACTTTCTTTTCAACTGGTTTTTTCTCTACTGGTTTCTCTTCCTTTTGTTCCGGCTCTTTCTTTTCTGCTAGTTTTTCTTCTGCGGGTTTCTCCTTTTTCTTTTTAGGTTTTTTATGTAAAGCGATTTTTTTGCCAGCGATAATTTTTTCTGAAATCAATAAATTGTGAACTGTCTCAGATGGTTGAGCTCCTTTTGACAGCCAATATTTGACCCTTTCTGCTTTTAAATTCTTCTCTTTGGTTAAAGGATTATAAAAACCAACCTCTTCCACGAATCTGCCGGCTTTAGGCGGTCTTCTTTTATCAATGACTACAATCTTAAAAAAAGGTTGATGTTTTTTACCTGTTCGAAAAAATCTAATAGTTAACATAATTTTACCATTTGTTTGTTTCTAAGGCGTTTTTAGCCGCTTGTTCTTCAGCTTCTTGTTTTGAAAAGCCCTGGCCTTTGCCGGCCAATTCATTATCAAGAAAAACCCCGATAACAAAGTGCTTGGCATGGTCAGGCCCCTTTTCTTCCAAAACCTTGTAAACGGGAGTAATTGCTTTTTTTTCCTGGGCTTGTTCCTGAAAACAGGATTTAGCGTCTCTAAAAAGACCTGCTTCAATAATATAGGGAAGTTCTTTCATTAAATGCTTTTTAATAAAATCTTTGCAGATATCAAATCCCTGGTCAAGATATAAACTGCCCACAAACGCCTCAAAAGTATTGGCTAAAATATATTGTCTTGCTTTGCCTAATTCTTTTGTTTCTCCCCGCGACAATAACAGAAAATCATTAAAACCTAAACCTTGAGAAATTTTAGACAACATCTTGGCATTAACCAAAGCGGCCCGCCAGTTAGTTAATTCTCCTTCTGCTTTTTCCGGATATTTTTGAAAAATTTCTTCAGTAACAACCAGCTCCAAAACCGCATCGCCTAAAAATTCCAGCCGTTCGTTGTGCTCTAAAGAAAATTTAGGATTTTCATTCAAATAAGAGCGATGAATAAATGCCTGAGTAAGTAAATCTTTATTTTTGAAATTGATATTTAATTTTTTTTCTAAAGACGAAAAATCTTTCATAACTATTGCTGTATTTCTTTAAAAACTGTTCCTAAAACGCCATTAATAAATCTTCCCGAACTTTCTCCGCTAAATGTCTTGGCTAATTCAATGGCTTCGTTTATGGCTACTTTGGGCGGAACTGCCTCTTTATCTCCGTATAATAACTCGTAAAGGCCTAACCGTAAAACATTTCTATCAACAATGGTAATTTGGTCTATGGGCCATTCAGGAGCTGCTTTTTCTATAATCTTGTCTATATTAGAAATATTTTGAATTATCCCGGTTATTAATTGCCAAACAAAACTTTTATCTTCCAATCCCGGCCCGAATTCATTGATATTCTTCTCAGTAATTTTTTTTAAATCTTTTTTTTGATTGGAAAAATCCCACTCGTATAACGATTGCATTACTATGCTTCTTGATAAATGTCGGCTTGCCATATTTTTACTTCAAGATTATATATTTATACCTTAGCGAAGCAAGGTTCTGCCGAGCAGAGCGAGGCAGGTTCTTACT
>DAOWKS010000005.1 GCA_030643665.1 bacterium | reverse complement strand
GAAATTGAGAAAAGAAAGCCGGTTATTGAACAAGAGTTTGAAAAAGAAAAACAAGAGATGAGAAAAGAAATTAAAGAAGAGCTGCCAAAAATGAGTAAATCTCTCTGGGAAAGATTTAAGGAATTAATAAAATAGCCGTTTAATTAGCAGGGAATAGCAATTTTCCGCTTGACAAGGGTATTTATACCCTTTATTATTAAGATAGAAAGGTTCGCACAATGTAGGTAAAGCGACGTATAATATATTTACGATTTACCTAATGTCGTAAAATCTGCTTCCCTATCAATGAAAAAATCAGATAAAAATATTACAAAACATATTCCAGATTTTTTAGATTATTGTGAAGTTGAAAAAGGTTTAGCAAATAAAACTCAAGAAAATTATAGCCGCTATCTTCAAAAGTTTATATCTTGGCTTAAAAAAACCAAAAAAGATAATCTCCTGCCTCATGAATTTACGGCTGATGATGTCTGGATTTACAGGCTGTTTTTAAGCCGCTTTCAGAATGAAAAAGGCCTTTCTTTAAAAAAAGTCACCCAGAACTATTATCTTATCGCTCTGAGAGCCCTTTTAAGCTATTTTACAGCCAAGGACATAATTTCACTGCCGGCAGACAAAATAGGCCTTCCAAAAGACGCTAAGGCGGAAAAAACCGTAAAATTCCTTAATCTGGACCAAATTGAGAAGCTTTTACTGGCTCCCGATATTAAAACCTTTATTGGCTTAAGGGACAGAACTATTTTGGAGTCACTTTTTTCAACAGGACTCAGAATAGCTGAATTGGTAGCTCTAAACAAAGAACAGTTTACTAATATCAAAGACAAAAAGGATTTAGAACTTGGCATTATTGGAAAAGGCGCTCATCCCAGAACCGTTTATTTTTCTCAAAGAGCTTTAATATGGGTAAAAAAATATTTAGAAACTCGGAAAGATAAAGACAAGGCCCTATTTATACATTATAGGGCGCGGGAAGACGCGGATGCTCGTCTTACATCGCGTTCTATGGAAAGAATTGTCAAAAAATATGCTGTTCTGGCCGGCGTTCCCGTTTCTACTACTCCCCACACTCTTCGCCATTCAATGGCAACCGATTTATTAACTCAAGGAGTTGATTTAAGAACTATACAGGAATTTTTAGGCCATAGAAATATTGTGACTACTCAAATATATACTCATGTAACAAATAAAAGGTTACGCGACATCCACCGCCAATTTCACAGCGGTAAAAACTTAAAAGAATAAAAAATCGCCGTCTATTGTGTATTCTTTTGGCAACAGCCAAGGTACTCTGAAACCTAAAAAATAAACTATTTTTTTCACGATTTTTGAGAAAATAATTTGCGGCAGGAAAAATTTTTTAATTTCTTTTTGATATTTTAAAAAATTGGGGAAATTTTTCAAAAGAATATCAGCGGCGGTTAATCCCCAAATTACCCCTCCCCCACTCCAGGGCTTGGTCAAGCCAGCGGCATCGCCGCAAAGAGTAATTAACGGATTTTTCGGAATTATCAAGCCCTGAGGAATTAAAGCTGAATTTATCTTGCTTTTAGCGGAATGAATCTTGTTTTTGCTTAAAAATTCAGTAAAAAGTTTTTGAGCCAGTTTTGGTTTTTCAATTATTCCATATTCTATTTCCACACCCCGGGGAATTTTCCAAATAAATTCTGTCCCTGTCGGCCAGGTTTCTACAAAATCCGAGAAATTTCTTTTAGTAATAAATTTTTGGATTCCTAAAGAAAAATTTGGGTCTTTCAGACCCAAATTTTTTCTAACTTGAGATATAGGCCCATCGCAACCAATAATTCTATCATATCCTTGAGGCAGAGATTTAATTGGATGATTTAAAATAATCTTTACTCCGGATTTTTCAGCTAAATCAGCTACTAAATTGTCCAGTTTAGAATGACTGAGCACTAAAAAGTCTTTTTTAAAAATAACTTTTAATGTTTTTTTCGGAAAATGAATCAAAGTATAATTTATTCTGTTTTGAATTAAATTATAAGATGACGGAATAAATTTTAAAATTCTTTCACTGATTAAACCAGAACAAGATTGTTTGCCGATTTTGTCTTTTTTTTCAAAGACAGTTACTCTGTGTCCTTTTTTCGCTAATTTCCAAGCCAGATACAGCCCGCAAATCCCGGCTCCAATGATAGCTACTTTCATATTGCTCTATTTTAATTGGCTCTTTTTCCTGGTGCTTGGCTATTATGTAACCCAAAGCAAAAGAAAAAAGAGAAATTAAAATAACACCGATTAAAAGAATTATGTCTTCTTGATGAGCTTTGACAAATTGAAAAAAAATTGATAACATAATAAAGAAAGGAAAAGTAAAAAACGAAAAACAACAATT
>DAOWKS010000006.1 GCA_030643665.1 bacterium | reverse complement strand
TCTTTCCCTAAGCCGGTTTTTGACTGGCGCAGTAAAGCATCTATCAGCGTAGTTTTTCCGTGGTCGACGTGAGAAATAATAGCGATATTTCTGATATTAATTTTATCCATAATGTTATTCAATAAAACAAAATGTCGCGCGTAGTCTCGCGACATTACCCCCTTATAATACTAAAGATACGTCTTTTTGTCAATAAAAAACCGCCTTTTTGGCGATTCCTGTTTAATAAAACTATTCCAATGTTCTCAAGAACTTGAGAATGATAATATCTTGAGGTTCAATCTCAATAGAGCGCCATCTTCTTTACCACCTTTTTATGATCAAATTTTTTGGGACTACACCTTTAAGTTGAGAATAGACATCCTCAAACGAAAAATTCATCCTATCTCTATTTTTAGGATCTGTAATAAAAGGGAATATTAGGGGAGCCGTTACTTCAAATGCTTTCTTCAAAGTAACATTCTTTAAAATATCTGCTACTGCTCTGTGCTTTCTACCCTCTTGTAAAATATTGAATGAACAAAGCGGAATTACCTTATCTTCGCTCTCGCCAAATAGGAAATACAAGAAAGCATGAACTCCATTATCTAAAATCTTACCAACGCGCGAAGCTTCTTCTCTCTCCCTCATCTCCAATAAAGCACTTCTATATTGTTTTAAAATTGGTGATAAATAACTGATTTGATTAAAAGCCCCTGAGCAATAGAGACCATAGTGTCCGGCAATTACCAAGTAGTTCATAAGGATAGACGGCATTATTCTTTTATTCTCTAATTCTTTCGCTAAATCATTGGGATTCCATTTTATAGGTTTAAAATCTGCTTTCAATGATTTTAAAAAATTACCCTCTCTCTTAAGGGGAAGCATTCTCTTCTCTTTATTTATTCCCCAAAAAAAGCATGTTCCTCCGCCAGGACGACAATCCCCAAGTTTTTCCAAATCCCAGGCTCCATAAATACTGTTGAACAATATATCTTGCTTTTTCGCAGAAAAATCAAATAAAAATTTATACAATGCAAACTCTTTGTTTTTAATAAGTACTTTTGAAAAGAAATTTTTTGATAAATCAACTATCGGAAAAAAATTAAGTTTTGCGTCGGGGAAAATTTTCTCCCAAAGCCAATCATTAAACACAGTTGTCTGCTCAGAAAAACTGATACAACTGTTGATTCGGGTGTCATTAGAAACTTCTAATAATTTTTGTTTAATAAATCCTAACTCTTTTTTTGAGAATACATCTTCATTATTTTTGACCCATTGATCAATTTGGGTTTCGGAAAATAATAATGAGTTAACAGAATAAACTATTTTTCGCCTATCTTTTGTCCCAAAAAAGGAAAAACGTTTTTCTCCTTGCGGTGTGCTTAGTAATATACCTCTAGGATATGCTGCATTATTTAGCGGTATGCCCGAAAACGATAATATTGGCGGTGTGATGTACGGCTTCTTGCCACACGAAAAATCTTCAGAAAAAAGCGCTAATAAAATGTTGCTGTTTAGATAAACAGGGTGATTTATTATACATTGATGGTCAGCTGTAGAAACAATGGGATTTTTTCTTAAAGATACATTATATTTGTCTAAAATTTCTTTAGACAAATCAGGAAATGTTAAAAACATCAAATCGATAAATTCGGAACGATAAATTCCAGATTGAGCTTCTCCTCTTTTGAAAAGTTCTTTGGAAAAACTCAAAAGATCTAACTCCCCAAATTGGTCAACGATGTCAGCCAATAACGGCCTTTCTTTTTTTACTACTCTTGTATAATCAGAAATAGTTGCCATAAGAAACGTCCCTATTTTACTTTATTACATAAAAAATAGGGTATCTTGAATCTTTATTAAACTTAACTTTTTTTATTTCTAAAACTATTCCGATATTTTTGAGAACTTGAGAATAGTTTTGGTCCTGTTCTCGCTACTCTGTTTACCATTCGGGTTTCGGACGGATAAATCAGGGCTGTTTTATGCTTTTTTGTAATGTGATAGCTATATTTTCAATTTTCTTTTCTATATTTGGATTTAATTTGTTTTCAAAAATATCATTATAATTTCCCTTGAGTTCGCTTCTTGAAACAAAAGCACCCGTAGCAACAACTCTCATTTTCAGGGTTCTACAGAAATTTTCTGCAATGTTACGGACATTTTCTTTAATATTGGTTAAATCTGTTCCAACAGAAATTACTGCAACTTTTTTGGAAGATAAATCCGTTTGCGCTGTATAAAATATACTGCATTTATCTATAAAATCCTTAAATAATCCGGGTGGCATAGCGAAGTAATTTGGCAACGCAAAAACATAACCGTCAGCTTTAAGCATCTTTTTCATAATTTCTGCCACATCATCTTTCTGACAGCATTTCAAATTGCGATTACAATACTCAACGCAACCCTTGCATCTTTGGACATTTTTTTCTCTCAATAGAATAATTTCGTTTTCTACCCCATTTTTCTTAAATAACTGTTTTAATCTATTAAGGATTGCCTCGGAGTTTCCCTTTCTAGGGCTTCCGCAAATGCTTAATATTTTTAATTTATTATTTTTGCTCATATTAATTTATTCTACCAAAAAACCGCCTGATTGGCGACTTTTTATTGATTGATTTCCAATTCCGGAAGTTCAACTTCCGACTTACTTTTACTAATTTTTACCTATTTATCTAAGAAATATTATAAAGTACCGCATTACATTTCTATCTTTCTAAAGAATACTTGGTTCTTATTATAAGGTTCAACTTTCAGCACAAAATTAAATTTATTTAATGATAAGCATAAGTCAAAATCCTTCTCTGGAGCCCAATCTTTTGTAGTATCAAAAAATTTGCGCGCATTTTTATATTCTTTGAGGTGCTTAATAATTTTTGAAAAATCATTCGTTTTGTTTTCAAGAGCATTTTTAATATATTCAGCGCATAAAGCATCTTCATCAGCAATACGAATGCCAGAAGAACCCATAGCAACCAAAGAAACCTCTTCTGGATTTTGTTTTTTGATGTAATCAATTATTGCTTGTACGTTAACAAAACCGCCGGTAATAATCTCATTAGCATTAGTTGCGTTTGTTATGCCCTGGGTGCCTGATGATGTTGTCTGGATAATTGTCTTATTGGTAAAATCAACATTTTCAATTTGTGTAGGTGAATTACCGTAATCAAAACCTGGAGGTTTTTTGCCGTCTCTTTCACCAATTAGTAGAAAGTGTGGATTTTCTTTTTTTAGATTGTAAGAAATATCAATATTGTCCAATGGAATGATTTTATCGGCACCGTTGCCAAAAGCATAGCACGCAACAGAAAATGCTCTGAAAACATCAATGATTACAGTTAAACCTTTAGCTTGTTTTGATCCATCAATTAAGTGTAGGATTTTGACTTTCATGAATTAATATAAAAAATATTTTATCGCAGTTTGGTCTCTCGAACCGAGCACTAAGTTATTGAACACCGTGGACAACGTTAGAACCGTGTTTCAGGAGCTGAATAGATATGTCTATATACCAGATTTGCTTTTAATAAATTTCAAATAAACTTCCTTTAAGAGTTTTGCATCATCTAAGGCGTGATGTTTTTTGTATTTCTTATAATCAATACCTACTTTCTTGTAAAAATTTTCATCATCAAAGTAATAGCTTTCGGGATCTATCCCTGAAATAAATAATATGGTAGCAAAATCAATTGATACCAAATGAAAAGGGTTATCTTTAACACCAACTGACCTATATAATTTCTGCCAATAAATTACATCATCCTGATTTATGTACCCAACTATATGTGGTTTTGTGTCACCGATAAATTCTTTAACTCTTTTTACAGCCTCTTCTCTACTTACCTTTGATTCTTTAAGAGTAGGTAGAATATTCTTTTTTACCCATTCATCAACTTCCCCTTTGTATTCTATCTCTAAATATAGCTCTTCTCTATTTGTTTTTACTAAACCTATAGAGAGTATTTCTCCTTTGTTTGGGTCTAAACTTGAAAATTCTGTATCTAAGAAGACAATGTTATTAGAAAATGGTTTCATATTTTTCATTCTACCAAAAAACCGCCATTTTTGCGAGATTTAGGGTGATGTTAAAAACTTAAGAAAGTAATAAAAAATGCACCGTTATTAATACACGGTGCCGACGCCGACAATTACTACGACATTATCTCGCTATATTTCGCCCCAGTAAAGCCTCAGTGCCAATCCTTATATGTTCAAATGACATCAACTCTCGCTCAAAATCAGGCGCTAAATCAGCGAATATTTCCTTAATATTGCCGCCTGCAATGATGTCGCCTTCTTCCACTACCTTTCGGGCCCTCTCAAGAATCTTTTCTCGACGATTCTCAAGTTCGGGATGGTCGTCAAAAAACTTCTCAATATTTCCCATACTGATTACCATCTTTGTTTTCCTCCTATCCTTATTATTCTTTATATATACTATATATTACTATACTTTTTTAAACAAAAAAAGTCAAGCCATCAAAACAAAAAACCGCCTGATTGGCGACTTTTTATTGATTGATTTCCAATTCCGGAAGTTCAACTTCCGACTTACTTTTATCTATTATACCAACTATCTTCTTCAGATATTCTTGTAGGATAAAAATCAAGTTGTTCCGACGGAATATTCAGTTTGCGCGCGCCGAAGGCGCGCGCTTCTTTCCAAGTTAACTGGTCGTTAGGATTGAGATAAAAAACTTTGTCATTGAAAACTATAATTAAGACCTTTCCTTCATTATAAATATGAAAATAATAGGGCTTATCCGTCATCATCGCTTCCTGAATTTCTTTTATAGCTTTTTCCGGCTCAGGAATTTCAACGATGTGTAAATGCCAATTTTTTTCCGGCGAAAATTTTGTCCTCAAAATTTTATAATTTTCCAAAACTTTAGGATTTTCCAAACTTTCTTCAATAATTATTGAATGATACATATTTTAACTTTTTTTAACTTTGTCTAAAATTGAATTATATAAAATCCTTTTTTCTCAATTTCTTTTTTCTGGTTAAAATCATCAAGATTGAATTTCAGAAAAAATTTCACTTTTCTTCTAATTTTTCTGCCGATGTATTCTTTTCTTTTCGGGTCATATTCTTCAAGAATTAAAATATCCCCTTCTCTAATTTTGAAATCAGCCAATCTAAAATCAAATCTCTTTTTGCTAGATTTTACTAATTCAAAACCTTTCGGCCAAATTTTCTTTTTTATTACTGCCATAATTACGAAGTAATCAAGGTTCTGCTGAGCGTTAGTGAAGCAGGTTCTTACTATTTTATTCTATTTTATTATTAGAATTTCTAATAAAACAAGCAACCCTCCGAAAAGAAAAACAATTAAAAACGCCTTCCACCATTTCATTTTTAACATTAGAATATCTCCTATTTTCATATTTGGGTTAGATTTTCAATAAAGTTTTAGCTTGCCCGATGAGAGAATAAAGGCGTTTGGTCGATATTTTAAATTTCTTAGAAAATCTTTCAATATCAATCTTTAAAACATCTTGAGCTAGTATTATTTTCTGGGAAACGAAAACATTTTTTAAATAACCGCTTAACGAAGGAAGTATGGTAACAGGATAAAGTTTCTCTTTTTCTATTAAATACTCTAAACCTTTATCTTTAGGACATCTCCAGCCTAAAAGTTCAATCCCCGCACAATGAGAATAATCTAATGTTCTGCCGGTAAATTTTGTATTAGTCGCCATTATTGTTTTTATTTTATAATCCTTGTATTTTGTAGATTTAAAATATGGACTCTTTAGAATATCCAAAAAGCGAGCGTAGTTTGCTAAGGCATCCATTGAATGCACCCTGTCTCCTAAAAGGTTTCTGTATTTACATTCGCCGATATATATTAATTTGTCTTTCTCGGCTATAAAATCTATTTCATAACTACGAATGCAGAGACCCGGCAGATATTGGTTAATCTTTACTTTATAGCCGAGTCTTTTTAGAATTACTCCAATGTATTTCTCAAAAATAAAACCGGTCGGGCCTAATTTTCTCATTCCAGATTTTAAAGAAAATCTCAAGGCAGACTTAGGAACTTTTTTTGAAAGTATTTTTTTTACCGTTTTATAAATAAAGGAGGTTTTAATCTCGGGGAAAGCTTCTCTTTTAATAGTTTCAGCGATTTCTTTAGCTAAAGTCGGCGGGGCGCCGGCGCGCTTCGCCGACTCGTATACTTTTCTAAAAGAAAACAATTCTTTTTCTCCTCTTGAATTAATAACATAAAACTGAGTCATATTTTTATTTTACTGTGTCCGTCCGAAGCTTACAAGCGAAGGAGGACCAAAAAACCGCCTGTATGGCGATTTTTTACGGCCTGCACTGAGTGAGCGAAGCGAGTCGAAGTGCTGCCGGGCTAGGGGTCGAACCTAGAATCTTCAGGTCCAAGGCCTGACGTGCTACCATTACACCACCCGGCAATATTAAATTGTTTCGCAAGATTCAATGATAGCTAATTCTAAAGGTAATTGTTGTATGGGAGAATATTTCATTTGGTTTGACGCTTGAATAAAAAGATTGATAATTTTTTGAAGTTCTTGTTCCTGGAAAAGGGCTACCTGATTTTCAAGCGTCTGAAACTCTTCTTTGGTCAAGCCGGTAATGATTTGTTCCGCAGTTTCCTTGCCGGTTATTTTTAAAATCAGGCCCTGTCTTAAATAATTGAGCAGGGCTTTGGTAAATTCCTCAAGGTCAGAACCTTTTTCAGTCAAATCATTTAAAAAACTAATTGCTTTGTCCGGTTTTTTTTGTCCAAGAAAATCGCAGAACCGGCTGATTAATTTTACTTCAACCAAACCCAATAAATCCTTAATGTCATTGGCTTTGATTTCTTTGTCTGTTTTTCCGGCAAAAGTTAAGACCTGGTCAAACATACTTTCAGCGTCTCTCATAGAGCCACGAGAATACAAGGCAATCAGTTCCAAGGCCGGTTTCTCAATTTTAATTTTTTCTTTTTCTGAAATAAATTTCAGGCGTTGAATAATTTCCGGCACGGTTAATTTGCGAAAATCAAATCTCTGGCAGCGGGAAATAATTGTCGCAATCATTTTGTGAATTTCCGTGGTGGCTAAAATAAAAATGGCGTGGGCAGGCGGTTCTTCCAAAGTTTTCAAAAGGGCGTTAGACGCGTCTTTACTTAACTGGTGGCATTCGTCAATGATAAAGACCTTGTAGCGCGACTTTGTCGGCGCAAATTTAATGCCGTTTCTTAATTCTCTGATATCATCTATTCCGCGGTGGGAAGCAGCGTCAATTTCAATTAAATCCAGGGAATTACCTTGTCTGATTTCCAGACAAGACGAGCATTTATTGCACGGTTCATACTCCCCTTTTTTTCTGGCTTCGCAATTTACTGCTTTGGCTAAAACCCTGGCAATAGTTGTTTTTCCGCTGCCTCTCGGGCCGGAAAATAAATAAGCGTGAGAAACCATATCAGTCGCTATAGCATTGGTTAATGTTTTAATAATATGTTCCTGTCCAATGATTTCCTTAAATGTCTGGGGTCTGTATTTACGATAGAGAACTAAATGACTCATATCATTTTTTAAAGACGATAAATTTATAGCCGAGAAAATTCCAGGCCGAGGCAACAACAATACCTAAGATTTTACCGATATTAGCCCAAATTAATGGAGAAATACCAAACTGAGCGCCAATAATATTAACTATAAAAGAAGCGATTCCAATGTGAATTCCACCGCTTATTAAAGTAATAATAAAAAATCCGGTAAATTCCCTACCCATTCCCTTTCTTTCAGATTTTTCAAAAGCCCAAAATTTATCAGCTATGTATTTTACACTGGTAGCAATAACAAACGAAGTTGTAACAAAAATTGAATACTCAATTCCTTTTGTAACGCCAAAGTATGTCATCAAAGAATTCAAAATCACCAAATCAAACAAAGCAAATAAAGAACCGATTAAAAGAAATTTTGCCAGCTGAAAAACAAATAAATATCTCTTTCCAATTAAATAAGACGCCCAGAGGCAAATTATCGCCAAGAAAGGAAATAAAATTGGCAAACCCCAATTTAAAAGACCTATTTCAATCGCGGATTTTTTCAAAAACCAAACAAATAACCAAGCCACTCCTTCTCCGGCTAAAAAAGCAATAATAATATCCGCTTTTTTCATTGTCTAATTTTATCACGAATTTAAGAGCTTGACAACTAATCCTGCTTTGTTAAACTTAGATAAATTATGAAAAACCAAACTAACCCTCAATCTATTACTTGCGCTTGCTGCGCTGATTGTTGCGCCTGTTTTTAGCAAGGGGTTGGTTTCATTTAATAATCAATAATCAATAATTTAGATAATAATCCGCCCTGCTAAAAGGGGTTTTTTTATGGATATATTAAACGCAATCGGAAATACTCCGTTAGTGAAAATTGGAAATATTTTTGCCAAATTAGAAGGATTTAATCCTACCGGGTCTATAAAAGACAGAATTGTTTTGGCAATGATGGAAAAAGCGGAAAAATCAGGC
>DAOWKS010000062.1 GCA_030643665.1 bacterium | reverse complement strand
TTAGCGCCAATTGCGGCTGGTTTAATTAGATTAGCTATTTCCCGAAAAAGAGAATTTTTAGCCGATGCTTCAGGCGCTTTGTTAACTCGCTATCCCGAAGGATTAGTTCGGGCTTTAGAAAAAATTTCATATGATTCAAACCCGATGAAAATAGCAAATAATTCTACCGCACATTTATTTATTTCTTCGCCTTTCAAGGGAAAACAAGCCAAGAACTGGTTTACAAAATTATTTATGACCCATCCGCTTTTGGAAGAACGGATTAAGGCATTGCGCGGAATGAAAGTATAATTAAGGAGAGGTACCAAAGTGGTTTAATGGAACGGCTTGGAAAGCCGTGGCTCTTTTAGAGCCTCCAGGGTTCGAATCCCTGCCTCTCCGCCATTCGGGATTTGGCTCGTCCGCTACGCGGGCTCGCCAGCCGTCCCGCAACACTAACAAAAATTGAAAGCGGTACGGTCAAAAAGCCAAGCGTTCAAACTATGGCAAAAATTGCTAAAACATTAAGCGTTTCTATTGAGGAGCTAATAAAATAAATATTATGCTGCAATATCTTGGATATTTAGTTTTTGTAGGAGCCACAGTCCATATACTTGGTTCCTTTGCGTATCTACGAGATACACTAAGAGGCACGACCAAACCAAATAGGGTTACTTTTCTTATATGGGGAATCGCGCCTCTAATAGGAGTCGCCGCAGCACTTACGGATGGTGTTGGTTGGGCGATACTTCCAGTTTTTATGGCAGGGTTTTTTCCTCTAGTAATATTTTTTGCTTCTTTCGTTAACCCTAATGCATATTGGAAGTTAGGGAGATTTGATTACATCTGTGGTTTTTTCTCTGTGCTCGCACTGGTGTTATGGGCGGTTACTTTACAACCATTGATAGCGATTATTTTTGCAATTATTAGCGACGGATTTGCGACATTTCCTACGTTGATTAAGGCATGGAAATATCCAGAGACCGAGACAGCGATTGCATACGCAGCGAGTCTATTTAGTGCTGGCACGGGTTTCGCCGCGATACAAAGAGGCATTCCTTCAGAGTATATTTTTGGGATCTATTTGGTAGTCGTAAATGCACTTTTAGTCTTTGTCGTATATCGCCGCAAAATTTTTAAGAAAGAATTTGCCGCCAAAGCCAAAATCTGCTAAGATTTTGGCAGCTCGCAAAGCGAGCTGAAAAACTTGAAATCGTATTTTTCGCTTCCGTAAATCTATGGAAATTAAAAACAGAGAACTTCATCGGATAACTTCAACCTATAATTTTAAGTTATTATTGCAATTATAAATCAGGCGAGGTAAAATTAAACGAAGAAAACACTGACTACAAAAATTATGATTAATTCATTATTTAATTTAAACGCTTCCTTAATCTCTCAAAGTCCGGCAGTGATTTTACTTTTACTTTGGATTTTGCCTTGGAAAGGCGTGGCGTTATGGAAAGCAGCCAAAAACAGCCACAAAAAGTGGTTTATCGCTTTGTTAATTTTAAACACTTTTGCGATTTTAGAGATAGTATATATTTTTTACTTTTCAAAACAAAAATCACAAAAATCTGAAAAACAAAAAATATTTTAGAGCAAAGCGAAAAAATATTTTTTACTTTTCCAAACCAAAATCTAAAGAGCAAGAAGTTAAGTAAATTTATGGATTTTCAAAGTTTTTATCAAAATTTAGTTTTCTGGTTTTTGTCTCACGGCATTAAAATTATTTGTATTTTAATAGCTGCCTATTTTTCCAACAGATTTTTGAAAGTTTTTATTGAAAGAATAATTAAAAAAAGAATTGGAGACAAAATTAAAGAAATTCAAAGAAAAAGAGTAGAAACTTTAACCGATATTTTGGGAACAACTTTAAAATTTATAATTTATGTTATGTTTTTCTTGATGATTCTGCCTGAATTTGGAATAAACATCGCCCCAATTTTAGCCGGGGCGGGTTTGATAGGATTAGCGGTAGGCATGGCTTCCAAAGACATAATTTCCTCTTTTATCTCCGGCCTTTTTATAATCTTTGAAAACCAATATAATATCGGAGACAGGGTGAAAATTGCCGGAATTGAAGGTGAAGTAAAAGAAATTACCTTGAGAAAAACAATTATTAAAGATGAAAAAGGCCTTTTTCATTTCATTCCCAATAATCAAGTAAAAACAGTGTCAAAGAACCTGCCTCGCTCTGCTCGGTAGAACCTTGTTTACTTCGTAATAAAGAACCTTGATTAGTTTTTTTTTAAAATTTTATAGTAAACTTTTTCATAATCATCAACCATTTTTTCAATGGTAAAGTTTTCTTCAACATGTTTGCGGCAATTATACCGCATTTTTTTATACTCGGTTTCCGGCATTTGATAAATCTTTTTTACTGCTTTTACCATTGAATTCAAATTATTCGGCTTGCAAATAAAGCCGGTTATCCCATCTTTAATTATTTCAGGAACCGAACCGCGTCCAAAAGCAATCACCGGCGTTCCGCAAGCCATAGCTTCAATCATTACCAAACCAAACGGCTCTTCCCATTGAATGGGGCAGAGGAGAGCTTTGGCTTGGCCATAATATCTGTGAGTTTTTTCGTAAGAGATATTCCCAACATATCTGATGTTTCTGTTTAAATAAGGCTTAATTTGAGCATCCCAATATTTTCCGGTACTTGGACTTCCGACAATAATCAATTTTTTCCTGTCTCGAATTGCCACCTGAACGGCAATGCCCGGCCCTTTTCTGACAAGTATTCTTCCCAGAAATAAAAGATGATTCTTAGGTGTTCCAACAAAAGGAAACTTTTCTAACTCTATTCCATTATAGATTGTTCCGGCCCAATTTAAATCGGGGGCTGGTTTTCTTTGAGCATTGGAAATTGAAACATAGTATTGTTGGGGACTTTTATATATTTGAAAAATATCTTTTCGCCAAAGAAAGATTGGATCATGTAATGTATAGCAAGTAGGAGTTTTGGTAATGCGAGCAAGGGGTAAGGCCCGGTCTATGGGGTGGATGTGAAGAATATCAAATTTTCCCTTCATCGCTTCCTCATAAAGTAAAGATAATAAATATTGGTCAAACAAAGTAGAAATTTTTTCTTGATCCTTGTTTCGAATATTAGAATCAGAAAGAATAGGATGGTCAGATTTATCCTGAAGAGGTTTTAATCCTCCTGTGATAATTTTACTAACTTTTAATCTTGAGCCTTCTGGGGCAAAAAAAGTGACTTGATGCCCTTTTTTAGTTAAACTTTCAGCAATAATTTTAGCAATTAATATTGGGGTATAAATTGCTCCCTTTGGGAGGGGATATTTATGGCTTGCAGCAACCATCATAGCAATTTTTAATTTATTTTTTTTCATTTTATTCTTGAGCGTTGACGAAAAAACAAGGTTCTGACGAAGTCAGGTTCTTTTTTTGCCACGAACGTCAATAACTATAATTTTCTTTTTATACTTTACTATTATTTTTTCTAAACAATTATAAGTTTCTTTTCCGATGATAATACATTTATCTGAGTTTTTAACAAAACTTTCTATATTTTTGAGCCAGAGATTATACCATGGAAGTATTTTTGCAAGACTATGCAAACTATCAAGTCCGAGACTATAAATTAAAGACGGATTATAACGAAGAATTTCATTTTTTGTCGTGGGATTATAATCAGATAATTTTCGGTTAAAAACTTTGGTAAAAAATGGCATTGAAAAATATATCGGCAGAGCAAATGGGTATTCTCTTAAAATTTTTTTTGTTTCTTCCATTTCTTCTTTTTTGTCTAAGCTTATGATGATAATTTTTGGAAATTTTTTTGGAAGGAATTTTGTTTTTTTAATTAAATTTGACGTGATTTCTGCGCCATTTAATTTATTGTTGTGTAATGACTTTATTTTTTTAACCATCCTTTGATAAATTACAGGAGAATCAAATAGCTTTCTTATTTTTTTATACAGATTGTAGGGGGCACTTTTGGATATAATATCGAAGGTAATAATTGAATTTAAAATTTTTTTGTCTAGCCATTTCTTATTAAAACCAGATGTTTCTTTCTTTGTCTTATATATGGCTACTAACGGAATTCCCATTGCTAAAGTTTCAATAACCTGTAAGTAACCTGCTTTACAAATTACCAAATCCGACGCTTTTATAAAAAAACTCATTTTATCTCCTGATACTGAAGGAATTTCAATAAAGTTAGGTTTCTTTTTAACCTTCTTTGTTTGAGATATAATAATGAAAAGTATTTCAGTATTTTTTTCCCGAAAATAATTGGAAATTTCAATAATTGCTTTATAGATGGATAGGTTGTATCCAATGCCAAATACAATTTTACTTGGTTTTTTTCTGATTTTAAGTTTTTTGAGCACCTCATTTCTAATCTCTTCCTTTTTTTTACCAGTTATAAGGGTGTCATCAATAAGTGGCGGAACCACTACAGCGTCTTTATCATTGTTTTCGCTCAAGAAATTCAAGCCGTTTAAAATAAGTTTATCTGAGTAGAATTTAATATTTTTATAAACAGTATCTTTAACTTGATTACGGCGGTATATGTTGTCTAAAACAACGCAAGGGATTTTCTTTTCTTTAGCAAACATTAAAATTGAGAGAGGAAATGCTCTATTGGTTGGTAAATCACAAAATACAATACACTCAATATCACGAGGTAATTTTATCTGAGAAGGGAAGTAGAATTTATTAAAGTCATAATAGTCATAATTTCTATATTTATAGCCTTCTTTTCTGATCCAATCACTATTTCCACCATTAATGAATATCACTTCTTTTTTAGAAAAATATTTAGCTATTCTTAACCCTCTCACCTGGACTCCTCGCATACCTTCTCTGGCATAGGTGATAAAAAGATACATAATCTATGATTTTAGAATTTTATAATAAACTTTTTCGTATTCATCTACCATTTTTTGGACAGTGAAATTTTTCTCTATATGTTCTCGACAGTCTTTTCTATTTATTTCTTTGATATTGTTCAGAGATTTAACCATTTCTTTGATATCCTTTACAATAAATCCTGTCTTTTGGTGTTTTATAATCTCCGGTACAGAACCTTTATTAAAAGCGATTACCGGGCAACCGCAAGCTTGGGCTTCTATCATTACCAGTCCAAAAGGTTCTTCCCAGGAAATTGGGTAAAGTAGAGATTTCGCGTTTTTGAGAAATTCCACTTTTTTTTGATGATTTACTGGACCAAGATAGAATATTAGTTTATTGTCTATATTCGGTTTTATCTCTTTTTTGAAATATTCTTTATCTCTGGAATTAATTGTGCCAGCGATAATTAATTTATTTTCCGTTAATTTAGCTACTTTGATTGCTTCTGAAATTCCCTTCTTTTTTGTAATTCTTCCCAACCAAATGAGATAATTTTGATGTTTTTCAGAGAAAGGGAACTTTTCTATTGGAATGCCGTGGTGAATGACTTTCAAAAAGTTTAATTTTGTTTTGACCTGATTTTTTTGATTTTTAGAGATAGCTGTCCAAAAATTCTTTTTATATTTTTCAAAAATTAATTTTTCTATTAGACTTCGCTCAGCCGTAGAAATATCTCCGTGATAAGTGGTCAAAGTAGGAATTTTTGTCAAAGATGAAAAAAACAACCCATAGTAATGGAAATGATTATGGATGATATCAAATTGATTTGCTTTTTCAAAAGGTAAAATGGCATGATAGAGAGAAGGCAAGGCATGAGCCCAAGAAAGTTTCTGGGCTAATTCAGAAAGTAGATTTTCCATTTTCCCGAGACCTAAAGCGTTTTTGAAAACATACTCTAATTTAGCAGAGGTCTTTGAATTACCAGTAGCAAATAAAGTTACTTTGTGACCTCTTCGAACTAACTCTTCTGTGAGGTTATGAACTACTAATTCTGTTCCACCATAAGTTTCTGGCGGCACATTGACAAATGGAGTAGAGAGCTGAGCGATTTTGAGTTTCTTTTTCTTCATAAATATTTAAGACATTTTTATTCTTGCGCGTTAGCGAAAAAACAAGATTCTGCCGAAATCAGGTTTTTTTAATCTCTTTATAGGTTTGCTCATAGTTTTGGACCATTTTTTCTAAACTAAAGTTTTTTTCTACATGTTTGCGGCAATCCATGGGTTTTATTTTATCTATATTTTTTAAAGCCATTTTCAAGCCAGTAATTCCTTGTTTTGGTTTAACCACAAAACCGGTTTTTCCATTAACTACAAGCTCTGAAACAGCTCCTCTATCAAATCCAATAACCGGAGTGCCGCAGCTCATACTTTCTGGCATTGTTAAACCAAATGGTTCATACCAGTTAATCGTCATTAAAAACGCTTTTGCTTTTTGCATAAGTTTAACAACCTCTTTTTTGGAAAGTGGCTGTTCAGTGGAAACCGGCCCTATCCATTTTATTTTTGAAGATAGATGCGGCTTCACGTCTTTTTCAAAAAACTTTCTATCTTCAACATTACCGGAGAGTAAAAGATTTGAGTTTGTTTTTTCAGCCAATTTTATCGCCCATCTTACTCCTTTTGGGTCCATAAAATTTCCCTGTTTATTTTTTGCCTTACTTAATCTTCCGAGCCAAAAAAGATAATCGTCTTTTTTTGAATAGAATTTATAAAGTTTAGTATCCACTCCGTTGTAAATTGTTTTGTAAATTTTTGTTTTTTTTGCTAATTTTTTATGAGCTTGAGAAATAGATACAAAATAGCAATTTTTAAGAGCGTTGAATTGCGACAAAACTTCATCTAATTCAGGAGTTATTTGAACATGAATAGTAGTTAAAATAGGTGTTTTTAATTTATCTGCTACTAAAAGATTTATAAACTCAGGATAGGTATGATTATGCACAATATCAAAATTATTCCCTATTTTTTCAAGTATTTTTGCCATTTTTGTTAAAAAAGCCGTATGCGCGTAAAAAGGATTTTCAAAAGGACCCATTTCACTAAATGATTTGGGAATTACAGGAATAATTTTCGCCCCGGGAACAACACTATTTTTTGTCCCCAAAATTGTTATCTTATGCCCTTTTTTAAGAAGACCGGAAACTAAATCAAAAATCATTCTCGGCCTGGCCGCAGTAATTTGGGAATTAATTTTTCTCTTTAAAAGTGAAACGATAAGAATTTTCATAGTTATTATTTCGAGTGAAGCGAGAAACAAGCGTTCTGACGAAATCAGGTTCTTATTTTCCCTGAGTTACAAATTTTATCGCCCAATCAGGCCTTTTTTCTTTGTAATATTTTATTTTATATAATTTCCCTTTCAAAAAATTATGATCTCCTGATTTCATTTTAGCTAAAATCTTTTTTGTTTTTTGTAAAAGGACCTCTTGTCTTTTAAATATTTCTATTCTTTTCTTGCCTTTAAAAGGAATAGGGACTGAAATAAATTTGAATTGATAATTCTTTCCAAAAATTTTTTTAAAAACAAATTTAACTCTTTTTAAATGAAAATCTGAGGTAATAATTAAAGCTTTCCTTTCTTTTTTAGGAAGGAAGTAAAGTTTTTTGGTGTAATAAGGGTAACCTATGGTATCTTTTGACTTTTTGTCTAAGTATATTTTTTTCTTTGGAACCCCAAATTTCAAAAGATAATCTCGCATTGCTTCTGCTTCGGTCTTTTTAGGAATTTTATCTTTTGGATATAAAAAACTGTATCTGCCGGACAAAAGAATTTTGGCATCTTTGTGTTTTCCAAAAATTTTTATTCCTTTATCTAATAATCTTTTAACTTGTTTAGGTAATTGTCCTTTAGTATTTATTCCTTCCCCTAAAATTACTATAGTCATATTAAATTATTTTATCATAAAGTTTCTAAAATAAAAAGAGAGGACAAGTAGTTTGTCCCCTTAAGGCATAATTCTTTTTTCTTTTTTTATTTTCTCCTGTAATTTAAAGAGCTGGTTTTGACTTAGTTTTTCTGGATAAGCAATTTCGTACCTTTCTTTCAGAAAATCTCTGATTCGCGGCTGGCAAATGATGTGTTTCCATCTTTCTATATTTTCTATCTTGGTTGTTTGCGGCAGCCAGTAGAGAGGAATTTCTCGGAGACCTTGCATCCATCGACCTATATTTTTGGCTCTGGCATCATCTATTTCACGTTTTATTATCTCATCTGCGGTTGTATAACTTGAGATTTTTTCTAGTCCTATCAATTTACAAAGTTCTTTCACTTGTGGCATATGGATATTGGTTGTAACCTGAATAAGATGATAAAAACCTATCTTATCCGCGATATTTGCCACAAACACAAGATTTTCTATTGTATTTGTTGCATTTGTTTCTGGAATAATACATTTTTTCGGCACTCCTAACCTGATTAACTCTTTTGTCATTACCTGCGCTTCCGAAAATGAACTCTGTCCTGTCTTTCCTCCTGTTGGGATTATTCTTATCTTTTCAGGGGATTGATAAAAAAGTTTTGCCGCGGCTTCAGTAACGAATTTTTCTACAGGAGTTAATTTGTCGCTATTTTGCGGACCACATCCATACACTACTATTGTTTTCAACTCAAATCACCTCTTTTCTTTCCTTTTTGCTTTCTATTTAAACTATTTAAAGAATAACATTTAATTTCAGATTTGTCAAATAAAAAATCCTCAATTATAAACCAAAGGATTTTCTTTTTTTATTGTTCAATTTTTATGGTTTTTACAGATTCTTTTGTAGAGTCGGTGAAATTTTAAGGCGATTTTTTTCCAGGTGAATTTTTCCTCAACTGTTTTTCTGGCATTTTCTCCCATTTTTTTTCTTAAATCATCATTTTTCAATAATTTATTGCAGGCGTCGGCAATTTTTTTAGAATTGCGGGTTTTTACAAAAACACCGTTATATCCGGGTTTAATTAAAAGAGGAATTCCTCCTTTTCTGGTGGCAATTACCGGAGTTTTTGCAGCCATTGCTTCTAAAATTGTTAAACCTAAAGGTTCATCCCAGACAGACGGCGCTACAAAGATATCCGCCCGATAATAAAAATTAATTAATTCCTGGCCGCTCATATATTTCAAAAGATGGACGTTTTTTAATCCTTGACGGTCAACTAAACTTGAAAGATATTGTTCTTCCGGGCCTCCTCCTATAATAAAGACCTCTCCGTTTATATCTTTAGCCGCTTTTACTAAATATTTAACTCCCTTATGAGAAGTGAGGCGGCCTGTAAAAAGAATTATTTTTTTGTCTTTTATTTTATATTTTTTATCAATTGCAGAAGTGTTTAATTGAGGCGGAAAAAGGTTAATATCAACTCCTCCGGGGATAATATAAAGATTTTTATTGTAATTTCTTCCAAATGTTTTTAGAAACTTAATTCTACTATCTCCGCTGACAACAGTAATTGCTTTAGCTGCTTTTACCGCGTCCTCACATAAAGGAAAGTATCTTTTATCATCTAAAATATTATATAAACAACTACCATGACAAGTTATAATGTATTTAATATTCTTCAAGGCATTAATATATCTTGTTACCCAATTAGTTAAAGAAAGATGATGAACATGGATAATGTCTGGCTCAAAATTTGCTACCGCTTCTAAAGTAGTATCTAAATAAGATTTATAAACATCAGTAATTTCTCTTTCGCTTAATTCTGAATATTTTTTAGCTCCTTTCAATTCTGGATGACCAACAAATATGGGAATTTGAGGAGGGGTAACTCGGTATTGTTTTATTTTATCTGCTAAAAATCTACGTTCTTCCGGACAAACAATTCCAATTTTGTAATTTAGCTTTACTAATTCTTGAATTGAATTCCTGATATAAGTGCCGGAACCCGAACCCCATAAAGGAAAATCGTATAAAAATAAAATTTTCATAATTTTTTAAATCCCGCTAAAAGCGGGATATACTCTATTGTATCTTTACCGGAGTTGTTATGTCAAGACATCACCTTGTTTTTTTCCCCAAAAAGTGGTAGAATTTTAATGATTTATGCAAAGTTCTCCAATTGACGAAATTAAAAATCGGCTGGATGTGGTAGAGGTAATTAGTTCTTATATTAAACTGCAAAAAGTCGGGATAAATTACCGGGCAATTTGTCCTTTTCATTCGGAAAAAAAACCTTCTTTTTTTATTTCCCCTTCAAGACAGATGTGGCATTGTTTCGGAGCGTGTTCTGAAGGAGGTGATATTTTTAAATTCGTGATGAAAATAGAGGGAGTGGAATTTGGCGATGCTTTGAAAATTTTAGCTCAGAGAGCCGGAGTGGAATTAAAAAGGCAGGACCCGAAATTAATAAGCGAAAGACAACGGCTCTACGAGATTTGCGATTTGACGGCAAGATTTTTTGAAAAACAACTTGAATCAAAATTTGGCGAAGAAGTTAAAAAATATCTTGCTAAGAGAGGAATTTCCGAAGCCAGCGTAAAAAAATGGCGAATCGGCTATTCGCCCGATGTTTGGCAGGGCTTGTCTGATTTTTTGGTTTCCGAAGGATATAAAAGAGAAGAAATTGAGAGAGCCGGCTTGGCTGTGAAATCTGAAAAGGGATTAAGCAATTTTTATGACCGTTTTCGCGGCAGGATTATTTTCCCTATTTTTGATTTGAATTCCCAGCTCATTGGTTTTACAGGCAGGATTTTTGGAGAAAAAGGAAAAGAAGAAGTGGCAAAATATGTGAATACTCCCAACACTTTACTTTATGATAAAAGCAGGGTTCTTTATGGATTAGATAAAGCAAAAATAGCCATTAGAAAAGAAAATCAATGTATTTTAACAGAGGGGCAGACAGATGTTATTATGGTTTCTCAAGCCGGGTTTGAAAATGTAGTCGCCACTTCCGGCACTGCTTTAACTGACGAGCAGTTGAGAATTTTAAAACGATACTCTAATAATTTGCTTTTAGCTTTTGATATGGATATTGCCGGTGATGCGGCAACCAAGAGAGGAATTGATTTAGCCCAAAGCCAGGAGTTTGACATAAAAGTAATAACTATGCCCGAAGGCAAAGACCCGGCAGATATTGTTTTTCAAAACCCGCGGCAATGGAAGAAATTGGTTGCCGAGGCAAAATCAATTCTCGTTTATTATTTTGATACGACCTTTTCAAAATTTGATTCTAAGACATTAGAGGGGAAGAAAGAAATAGCCAGAAATCTTTTGCCAATAATTAAAAGAATTCCCAATAAAATAGAGCAATCTTTTTGGATTCAGCAATTAAGCCACAGATCGGAAGTTAAAGAGAAAGATATTGAAGAGGAAATAAAAAGAGTTAAATTAGAGGCAAACCGCGAAGTTTTTAGTTCAGAGCCGGAAAAAATAAATAATCTTCCTGTAAAATCCAGAAAAGAATTATTAGAAGAAAGGATTATTTCTTTAATCTTGAAATCTCTGCGGAGTATAGACCTTGTTGAGAAAAATTTACTCTCTCTTTTTTCTCGTCAAATGCAGGAAATTTTGATTTTTTTAAAAAAAGGTCAAAAAAAAGATTCTGAACTTTTTAATCGTCTTTCTTTAAAAGCTGAAAATGAGGAAATAGAAAAAAAAGACATAATTCCCGAGATAAAATGCTGTTTGTTGGAACTTCGGTCTTTGGAAATTAAAAATAAATTAGACCGGATTTCAATGGAAATTAAAAAAGCCGAACAGGAAAAAAATTTAAAACAAATTGAAAAATTAAGTCAGGAATTTAATCTTTTATCTAAAGAATTAAAATGAAAAAACCTAAAAAAACCAAGAAAAAGACCCCTAAAAAGAGGATTAAAAAGATAAAAATAAAAAAGAAACCTATTTTGCCGGAAAAATTACAGCAATTAATTGACAAAGGCAAACAGCGGGGCTTTGTTACTTTTTCAGAAATTTTGTATTTTTTTCCGGATATAGAAAAAAACATCAAGCGATTGGAAAAACTTTACGATGACTTGGAAAAACAAGAAATTGAAATAAAAGAAGCCAAAGAATTTTTGGAAATTCCAAAAGAGCCGGAAAAAAAGTTAAAAGTTTCCAGGGCGAAAATTGACCCAATTCAGATGTATTTGAAAGAAATCGGCTCTTATTCTTTTATTACCGCAAATCAGGAAAAGGAATTGTCCAAGAAAATTGAAAAAGGCGACGAAACAGCAAAAAACAAATTAATGAAAGCGAATTTGCGGTTAGTGGTTTCCATTGCCAAAAGATATATTGGCCGTTCTCCTAATTTGACTTTGCTTGATTTGATTCAGGAAGGCAATATTGGTTTGCGGAGAGCGGTAGAGAAATTTGACTGGAGAAGAGGTTATAAATTTTCCACTTACGCTACCTGGTGGATTCGTCAGGCAATCACCAGAGCGTTGGCTGACCAATCCAGAACAATCAGAATTCCTGTTCATATGGTGGAGACCATTTCAAAATATACTCAGACGAGAAGGCGGCTTTTGCAGGATTTGGGCAGAGAGCCTCTGCCTGAGGAAATCGCGGCTGAAATGGAGCTTGAAGTGGAAAAAGTCCGCCACATTCAGAAAATTTCACAGGAAACCATTTCTCTGGAAACGCCGGTAGGGGACGAT